>JBIIQU010000110.1:0-4793 GCA_044341905.1 Vulcanococcus sp.
TGAAGAGCTCGATGGGGTGGAGCTCACGGCGGCCCGTGGGGAGATTCCCCAGGAGCTGGTGGGCACCCTGTATCGCAATGGCCCTGGGCGGCTGGAGCGTGGCGGCCAGTGGGTGCATCACCCCTTCGATGGCGACGGCATGATCACCGCCCTGCGCTTTGCGGGCGGTAAGGCCGAGCTGCGCAACCGCTTTGTGCGTACAGAGGGGTGGCTTGCCGAGGAGCAGGCCGACAAGGTGCTCTACCGCGGTGTGTTCGGCAGCCAGAAGCCCGGCGGCGCCGTGGCCAACGCGTTTGACCTCCGCCTCAAGAACATCGCCAACACCCATGTGGTGCGCCTCGGCGATCAACTGCTTGCCCTGTGGGAGGCGGCCGAGCCCTACGCCCTCGATCCCGACACGCTCGAGACCCGCGGCCTCTCGTTGCTGGATGGGGTGCTTAAGCCCGGCGAGGCCTTCAGCGCCCACCCCCGGTTCGATCCCGGCCACCACGGCGCTCCGCGCATGGTGACCTTCGGCGTCAAGACGGGCCCGCGCAGCACGATCCGGCTGATGGAGTTCGCCGTGGAGGACGACCCGAGCACCGGCGTGAAGGCCGGCCAGCTGCTCAGCGAGCGCCGCGACGGCTTCAACGGTTTTGCCTTCCTGCACGACTTCGCGATCACCCCCAACTGGGCGGTGTTCCTTCAGAACGCCATCGCCTTCAACCCGCTCCCCTACGTACTCGGTCGCAAGGGGGCGGCCCAGTGCCTGCAGTCCAAACCGGGGGGGCAGGCCAAGTTCTGGCTGATCCCGCGCGACAGCGGGGTCTTCGCCGGTCAGGCGCCGCGCATCGTTGACGCCCCCGATGGCTTCGTGTTCCACCACCTCAACGCCTGGGAGGAGGGCGACACGGTGGCGGTGGAGAGCATCTACTACAGCGATTTCCCCTCGATCGGGCCCGACGATGACTTCCGATCGATCGATTTCGAGCTGTTGCCCGAGGGTCTACTGGAGCAGTGCCGCATTCACCTGGGCGATGGTTCGGTGAGCACCACGCGCCTGAGTGAACGCTGCTGTGAGTTCGCGATGGTGAGCCCGGAGCGCGAAGGCCTGCCCTGCCGGTTTGCCTGGATGGCAGTGGCGGAGCGTGAAACCGGGAACGACCCGCTCCAGGCCCTCAAGAAGCTGGATCTGGAGAGCGGGGAGCGCAAGCTGTGGAGTGCGGCGCCCCGCGGCTTCGTGAGTGAACCCGTGATGGTGCCCCGCCCCGGCGCCAGCGCGGAAGATGACGGCTGGGTGCTCTGCCTGGTGTGGAACGGCGCCCGCTGTGCCAGCGATCTGGTGATCCTCGATGCCGCTTCGATGCTGGAGGTGGCCGTGCTGGAGCTGCCCCTGGCGGTGCCCCATGGCCTGCACGGCAGCTGGGCCCAGGGCTGACGCCTGCGCTCGATGCCCTGGTTCGTGAAGCAGGAGACCTTCCTGCGCCCCTACGCCGCCATGAAGCCCCACCTGGAGGCCCATCACCGCTGGGTGGAGGACTTGCGCCGCACGGGAGTGGTGATCAGCAGCGGCTACCTGGTGGATGGGGAGGGTCGCCCCGGTGGTGGTGGCCTGCTGCTGCTGGAGGCTCCCAGCTACGCCGAGGCGGAAGAGCTGGTGCGCGGCGATCCGATGGTGCGTAGCGGCGGGGTGGAGTGGCGGCTGCAGCAGTGGCGGCCGGCGGTGGGTGATCTGCAGCTGCGTTGAGGCTGGGGCAGCGGCCCGCGCCCTCAGTTGCATCTGGTTGCAGAAGGGCAAGCCGGCAGTTGCAGCCGCTCGGCGCGCCGCCATTAGACCCAGGGGAAGCGCGTCTGCCAGCCATGCCCCTGCTTCGTTCTGCTGCGATCACCCTGGGGCTTGGTCTGGGCTGCGGGGTTGCCGCGCCGCTCCAGGCGCAGCCCATGCAGTGCAATGGCACCGTGCTGCAACTGCAGGTTCAGCAGCAGGGCAGCACTGCATCGGATCGCTTTGCCTTCAACCTCGGCCTGGAGGCTGAGGCCCCCAGCACAACCGCGGCTTTGGATCAGCTCAATGCGCGTCTGGCGGCCGTGCGCCGGGTCGTGACGCCCCTGGCCAGCGGCAAGCTCACGATTCCGGCCCCCTCCACCTACCGCAGCGGTGGTGGCAGCAGCGGACCGGTGCGGGAGCAGGCCAGCACGTCGGTGTCGGGGGTGGTGAGCAAGGCCAACTACGACGCCCTGATCCAGGCGGCGGGCCGCTTGCCGGGCGTGAGTCTGCGTGGTTTTACCGCGGAAGCGGCCGGCGGCAGCGAAGCCCAGCTGCAGACCAAGCTGCTGCGGGCGGCCCTGGCGGATGGCCGGCGCCAGGCCCAGACCATCGCTGATGCCCTCGGCCTGCGGCGCGTGCAGCTGCTGCGCATCGATCAGCGCGGCGGCGGCCTGATCCGGCCCATGCCTTACGCGATGGCGGCGCGCAGCAGCTTCAATCCCGATGAGGCGCGGCCACCGGAAAGCACGGTGACCCTGGCCTTGGATTACTGCTTGGCCTGAATCCCTGACGGTTGCCACAGCCCATCGCTGCCATGGGCCTCCGCCAGCAGGGGCTGCAGCCGTGGCTTCAATGCCGCAAAGGCCCGCCCCCGGTGGCCCAGGGCGGCCTTCTGGCTGTGGGGCATCTCCGCAAAGGTGAGCCCCGCTTCCGGCACGAAGAACACCGGGTCGTAGCCGAAGCCGCCGCTGCCGCGCGGGGCTTCGAGGATCGTGCCGGGGCAGATTCCCTCCACCTCCAGCACGATCTCCCCCTGGGGATTGGCCAGCGCAAGGGCGGCGGTGAAGTGGGCGCTGCGGGCCTCGCTGCTGTGGGCGCCGGCGGCCGCCAGTTCCTGCAGCAGGCGGGCGATGCGCGCGCTGTCGCTGTCGGCGTAGCGGGCCGAGTGCACGCCGGGGGCGCCACCGAGGGCCTCCACGCTCAGGCCCGAGTCGTCGGCCAGGGCCCAGCAGCCGGTGGCGCCAGCCACAGCCGTGGCCTTGAGCCGGGCGTTGTCCGCAAAGCTGCTGCCCGTTTCCTCCACCTCCAGCCCCTCGGGTTGGGGCTGGGCGTCCAGGCCCAGATCGGCCAGCAGGGCACCGAACTCGCGCACCTTGCCGGCGTTGCCGCTGGCGATCACCAGAATCGTCATCTTCAGAGGCTCTCCGCCAGCGCCCGGGCCCAGGCCAGCACCGCGTCCACCCGGGCCTGGTTGGGGGCTTCGCAATACAGCCGCAGCAGCGGTTCCGTGCCGGAGAAGCGCAGCATCAGCCAGTGGTTGGGGCCGAGCCGCAGCTTCACGCCGTCGGTGGTGATCACCTGCTGCACCGGAGCACCGGCCACCTCCGCCGGTGGCGTGGCCGCCAGGAAGGCTTCCAGGCGCCGCCGGGTGGCCATGTCCTTCAGGCGCAGATCCAGTCGGTCGTAGGCGGCGGCCCCACCGCAGCGCGCCTGGAGTGCATCGATGCGCTGGCCGAGGGGTTGGCCGCCCTCCACCAGGGCTTCAATCAGCAGCAGGGCGGCATAGAGGGCGTCGCGCTCGGGCAGGTGGCTGCCGAAGCCCACGCCGCCCGATTCCTCGCCGCCCACCAGCACCGCGCTGGAGAGCATTTCGGCGGCGATGTATTTGAAGCCCACGGGCATCTCGATCACCTGGCGGCCCAGGCCCTCGGCCACCAGCTGCATCAGGTCGGAGCCGCTCACGGTTTTGATCACGGCGCCGTCCATGCCCTTGGCCCGGGCCAGGTGGTCGATGAACAGGGGCATCAGCAGTTGGGTGCTGCAGAAGCGGCCGTGCTCATCCACCGCGGCGATGCGGTCACCGTCGCCGTCGAACACGATGCCCACCGCCGGCCGGCCGGCCAGCGTGGAGGCCCGCACCTCGGCGATCAGCTCCTGCAGATAGGGGGCCAGGGGTTCCGGTGGGTTGCCGCCGAACAGCGGATCGCGGTTCGCCCGGATTTCGCGCAGATGGTCGCTGGCGGCAGCCCCCTCCAGCAGGCGCGGCAGGCCCGTGGCGGCGGAGCCATGCATTGGATCCACGATCACCTGCAGGCCGAGCCGCTCCAGGCCGGCGCTGAGGGCCGCCGTGTCCACCTTGGCCTTGAGGCCCGCCAGATAGGTGCCCATGGCATCGAAGCGCAGGGTTTCCCCCGGCACCGGCACCGTGATGCCGCCGGCCTCCAGGCGCCGCTCCACCCGCTGGGTGAAATCGCCCTCCACCGAGCCGCCGAAGGGCCCCTTGATCTTCAGGCCCAGCCACTCGGGTGGGTTGTGGCTGGCGGTGATCACCAGGGCGCCGAGGGCCTGGCGCTCCACCACCGCCCAGCTGGCGGCGGGGGTGGGAATCGGCGCGTCCGCCAGCACGGGCACCAGATCGGCCCCGCGCACGGCACTGCAGATGGCCTCGGCCAGTTCGGGCGCCAGGAAGCGACGGTCGTAGCCGATCACGATCTCGCGGCTGTTCAGCCCCTCTGGCGCCGAGAACTCCAGTTCGCGCGCAGCGGCAGCGGCCACCGGCAGCAGGCGTTCCACGGTGATGTCCACCCCGAGGATGCCGCGCCAGCCGTCGGTGCCAAAGGCGATCGGGCTGGCCTCCAGGGGCAGGGGCGCTGAGGCCATCGGAACGCTGGCAGGTCTTCCTGGTGCTAGCAGCGGGCCGGGGCTGCTGCGGTGAAGCGGGTGCCGGCGGTGCGGACGGCCACTCATGCCCGCCTAGCCTGATGGCCGTGTCCCCAGAGCCTCCGCTCACCGACCGGCTGTTGCGCAGCTGGCTGCGCTGCAAGCG
>JBIIQU010000109.1:0-4793 GCA_044341905.1 Vulcanococcus sp.
GTGAACAGGGTGGCGCTGAAGGGGGCCATCCGAACCCAGGGGGCCTGCAGGAACACAGGAAGGGCCACCAGGAGGGCTCCTGCCAGTGCCAGAGGCCAATCGCCAGACAGCGTGGGCGTCAAGCGATGCCTCTCTGCACGCGAGGCGTTACCGGGGCGCAGGGCAGGGGCTAGCGGTCTGGCGGCAAAGCTGGGAGGGGCCCCGAGCACCTGGTTGTGAAGAAAGGTGTTCAACCTTAAGGGAGCTAGCGGCTGGGTTCGGTGCTGGTCAAGGGCCTCGAGCCGCCATAGGGTCTGCCCCATCCCCGTTTCATCCCCACCGCATGGCTGCATTGGTCCCACCTGAGCAGCTCGGGGCCCTGGAGGCCTGCTGGCACTACCTGGTGCTTGGGGTGGTTCAGGGACTCACCGAATTTCTGCCCATCAGCAGCACGGCGCATCTCAAGGTGGTGCCGGTGCTGCTGGGCTGGGGAGATCCTGGGGTCTCGGTCACCGCCGTGATTCAACTGGGCAGCATCGTGGCGGTGATTGCCTTTTTCCGCCGAGATCTGCAGAACGTGGCCGTTGCCGTGGGCGAGGCCCTGCGCAGCCGCCGTTGGGACGACCCGTCGGCTCGCCTGGGTCTGGCGATCGTCCTGGGAACGGTGCCCATCGTGCTGGCGGGTTTGGCGATCAAGCTGTTCGTTGAGGACTTCGACCATTCCCCCCTGCGCAGCCTCACCTCTATCGGTGTGGTGTCCGTGGTGATGGCGTTGTTGCTGGCCCTGGCTGAACAGCTGGGCCGTCGTCGCCGGGTGCTGGCCGACGTGCGCTTCCGGGATGGAGTGCTGGTAGGTCTGGCCCAGGCCCTTGCGCTGATTCCTGGCGTGTCCCGCTCGGGCAGCACCCTCACCGCCTCGCTGTTTGACGGCTGGCGGCGGGCTGATGCTGCCCGCTTCTCCTTTCTGCTGGGCATTCCCGCCATCACCCTCGCCGGCCTGGTGGAACTCAAGGACGCCTTCAGTGAGCCGGTGTCGGGCGGCGTGGTGCCCCTGCTGGTGGGCATCGTCGCGGCGGCTGTGGTGTCCTGGCTGGCGATTGCCTGGCTGCTCAAGTTTCTGCAGAACCACAGCACCTGGTGGTTTGTGGGTTATCGCCTGTTCTTTGGGGTGTTTTTGATCCTGTCCGCCGGTCGTCTCGGCGTGGGCTCAAACTGAGCAAACCCCTCGCCTCTGTTCAGCCGCCGTGTGGAAAGAACCCTCTGCGGGCGTTGCCCTGGCTGAGCTGAGCGGCGAGGCCCGCGTGCCCCAGCCTGCTGTGGTGGACACCGTGGAGCCCGACTCCATTGGGGATGAGCTGGGCATCCAACCAGGCGACAAGCTGCTCAGCATCAATGGCGTTCGCCCCAGGGATCTGATTGATCTCCAAGTTTTGGTGGGCGAGGAAGAGCTCACCCTCGAGGTGCAGGATCCCGATGGATCGATCCATGTGGTGGAGCTGGAGAAGGATGCCGATGAGGGCTTGGGCCTTGGGTTCACCGAAGCCCTGTTCGATGGCCTCAAGCAGTGCAACAACCACTGCCCGTTCTGCTTCATCGATCAGCAGCCTCCCGGCCATCGCCGCAGCCTTTACCTCAAGGACGACGACTACCGCCTCAGCTTTCTCTATGGCTCGTACCTGACCCTGACCAATCTCACCGCCGCCGACTGGCAGCGGATCGAGGAGCAGCGGCTTTCTCCCCTGTTCGTGTCGGTGCATGCCACGGATCCGGCCTTGCGCTCGCGCCTGTTGGTGAACCCGCGGGCGGCCTTGCTCATGGATCAGCTGGCCTGGTTTGGCCAGCGCCAGTTACAGATCCATGCCCAGGTGGTCGTGTGTCCTGGCCAGAATGATGGCCCAGCCCTGGAGCAGACCCTCCACGACCTCGCCAGCTTTGCGGCAGGTGAGTGGCCTGCTGTGCTCTCCGCGGCGGTAGTGCCCGTGGGCTTGACCCGCTACCGCCCCGACGGGGATGGCCTGGTACCCGTGGATCGGGAGTGCGCTCGGCGGGTGATTGCCCAGGTGGAGCCCCTCCAGCTCCGCTTTCAGGAGCAGTTGGGCAGCCGCTTTGCCTGGCTGTCCGACGAGTGGTACCTGATGGCAGGGTTGCCGCTGCCCCCGCGCGACGACTACGAAGACCTGCCCCAGGAGGGCAATGGCGTGGGCAGCATCCGCTCCTTCCTGGAGGCCATGGATGCGGCTACGGCGGCGTTGCCCTCCGCGCTGGAGCAGCCTCGCCGCGTCAGCTGGGTGGTGGGGCTGCTGGTGGCCGAAGCGCTGCGGCCCGCTGTGGAGCGGCTGAATGCGGTGGAGGGGCTGGAGGTGATCCTTCATGGCCTGCCCAGCCCCTATTGGGGGCAGGAGCAGGTGGTCACCGGCCTGCTCACGGGCTCCGACCTGCTCAGCGGCCTCGCCGATCGCGATCTCGGCGCGGAATTGCTGCTGCCTGCCGTAATGCTGCGGCAGGGTGAACCGGTATTTCTGGATGATCAGCGGCTTGAAGCCGTTGCAGCGCAGCTGCCTGTGCCGGTGCGGCTGGTGTACGGGGCGGATGACATCGTGTCTGCCTGTCTGTCCGAGCTGGAGAGCAGTCCCTAAGCTCTGGCGATCGAATAAAGCGAGCGCAGCATCGGTGGCACGGTCTTTCAAGGCATGGATTGCGGTCGCCGGAGTCTGTGTGTCCCCTCTGGCCATGCCGGATCTGCGGGCCCAACAGCTTGATGGAGCTTCTGCGGTGGGGGGATCAGCCCAACGCGTCGCCAGCCCTCAGCCATCGCCCACCCCCAGCCTGGATCCTCTTCCCGAGCCCCTTCCCTTGGCGCCCGCGGTGAAGGGATCGCGGCCCAAGTCGAACCCCGCTCTGCTGCCCCCTGCGGCCAAGACGCTCGATCCCGGCCTCGAGCGGCTCGCGTCACCCGCCAGCCTCGCCCTGCCCACGAAGGTGGAGCAGGTGCGTATTCAGGAGCTCAGGCCCCTCAGCCTCAAGAATGTTGAAAACTTGGCTGAGGTGAATAATCCAAATCTCAAGGCGATTGCCAGCCAGGTGGATCAAGCCCAGTCTAATTTGCGGGCTCAGATTGCTTCCTGGTATCCCACGCTGAGCCTGAATGCTGGAAGCCTCCCCGCCTACACCGGCGGTTCTCAGCGCACCAGCTTCGATCCGGATGCGGGCCAGGGAATTCTTCAGAGGCTGATTAACGATCCGATTGAGACGACTTCGACGAGTACCAGTCGCTGGGCCTTGGCTGCAACGCTCACAGCGCAGTGGGCCTTAATCAATCCCCAGCGGGTGCCCCAGGTTTCCGCCGCCCGCGACCAGTTCGAGCAGGCCAAGAACCAGTATTTGATTGCCCTGCGAGAGCTGCGCCTTCAAGCAGCCCAGGCCTACTTCCAGTTGCAGCTGAGCGATGATCGCGTGCGCATCGGCCAGGAGTCTGTGCGGGCCTCGCTGGTGAGTTTGCGAGATGCCAAGGCTCGCTTCCAGGCTGGCGTTGCCACCAAGCTGGAGGTGCTTGAAGCCGAAACCCAGCTGGCTCGCGACCAGCAGCTGCTCACCGATTCCCTCTCCGAGCAGAGCATTGCCCGCCGCGATCTGGCCAGGATCCTCGACCTGCCCCAAAACATCACCCCAACGGCGAAGGAGCCCCTGCGCCCGCTGGGGGTCTGGATTCCCTCGATTCAGGAAAGCATTATTGCGGCGTACGCCTTCCGCGAAGAACTCGATAACGCCATCCTTTCGATTTCTGTCTCGAATAGCCAGGCCAACAGTGCCCTCGGTTCAGTTCAGCCCTTCCTGAATGTCTTTAATTCGCTTGTTACCAACCGCTACACCGGTAATCAAGGTGTGTTGGTTGATTTGCCCGGCAGCTCGGGATGGGCGGTTGATAACTCCGTGGGCATGAATCTCACCTGGAATATCTTTGATGGTGGTGCCGCACGCGCCCAGTACCGCCAGTCCAAGCAGAGGGCCCAGGAGAACTCCTTCAATTTCGCGCGAACCCGCGACCAGATTCGCTTCGATGTGGAGCAGAGTTTCTACCAACTCGGGCGTGCCAACCGCAATATCCAGACCACTTCTCGCGAGGTGGCCTCGGCACGGGAATCCCTGCGCCTCGCCCGCCTGAGGTTCCAGGCTGGCGTGAGCACGCAACGTGAAGTGGTGGACAACCAGCGCGACCTCACCCAGGCCGAGGTGCGTTATTCCAATGCCTTGGCGGACTACAACTCCAACCTGGCTCAGCTGCGCCGCCGCACCGGTTTGGATCAAGTGGCGATTTGCCAGCCTCCCGCTTTGTCCGCCACCAAGCCTGCTGGGGATGTAACGGTGCCCGTGCCACCCGAACCGCTGCAGCCGGCTTGTCAGGCCAGCAGCAAGGGCTGACACGTTTCAACTACCGGCGGGTGGGCCTAACCTCTGGAGTCAGCGCTGGATCATCCGCTGGCTCTCCCTCTCCCCCGCCTGTTGCGCCTTGGACTGTTCCAGGGTTGCCTCGGCTGCCTGGCGGTGATTTTTGCCGGGCTTTTGAACCGGGTGATGCTCACGGAGCTCGAGTTTCCTGGCTTGCTGGTGGGCGGTGCGCTGGCCTTTGAGCAGTTCATGGCCCCGTCCCGGATCCTGTTTGGCCAGGTGTCCGATGCCCACCCCTGGGCAGGGCGGCACCGCACTCCTTATATCTGGCTGGGCACGGCGGGGTTCAGCGTGCTGGCGGTGCTCTCGATCCCGCTGATCTTTCGCCTGCATGCCGCCTTCACCACAGGCCAGCCCTGGGCGATCGG
>JBIIQU010000111.1:0-4783 GCA_044341905.1 Vulcanococcus sp.
CCGTGCTGGTAGCCGCCGGGATCACGCCTCCCTACAGCCACTCTCTGGAGCGCCTGGCGAAGGTGCTGCAGCAGGAGGGACTCGCCCTCGACGCCCTGAACCAGCTGCACCTGAAGCCGCTCACCCGGATGATCAGCGAAACCCGCTATCCCCAGGGTGATGAGGCCCCTGTCGACCTGTACGACGCCATCGACAGTGACTCCGCCTTGAGCACGGCTAACGCCGTGGTGCAGGTGACCGCAAGAGCTCTGGCAGGCTAGGGCCACTCAGACAATTCCCACGTGGCGGCGGCGCAAACCAGCAGCACCAAGCCCCTGCTGCTGCTGGTGGATGGCCACTCGCTGGCGTTTCGCAGCTTCTATGCCTTCTCCAAGGGTGGTGAAGGGGGGCTGAGCACCAAGGAAGGGGTGCCCACCTCGGTGACCTACGGCTTCCTCAAGGCCCTGCTCGACAACTGCAAGGGCCTCACCCCGCAAGGGGTGGTGATCGCTTTCGACACGGCCGAACCCACCTTCCGCCATGAGGCCGATGAGGCCTACAAGGCCCACCGGGATGTGGCGCCGGAGCACTTCTTTCAAGATCTGGGCAACCTGCAGCAGATCCTCGAGGAGAGTCTCGATCTGCCCCTGTGCATGGCACCGGGCTACGAGGCCGACGACGTGCTCGGCACCCTGGCCAACCGCGCCGCCAACCAGGGCTGGGGGGTGCGCATCCTCTCGGGCGACCGCGACCTGTTCCAACTGGTGGACGACGAGCGCGACATCGCGGTGCTTTACATGGGCGGCGGCCCCTATGCCAAGAGCAGCGGGCCGGTGGAGATCCGCCGCGAGGGGGTGCTGGCCAAGTTGGGGGTCACCCCGGAAGAGGTGGTGGATCTCAAGGCCCTCACCGGCGACACCAGCGACAACATCCCGGGGGTGAAGGGCGTGGGCCCGAAAACCGCCATCAACCTGCTGCAGGCCTACGGCGATCTCGACCAGGTGTATGCGGCGGTGGAGCAACTGGAGGGGGCTGGCCCCAAGGCGAAGGACCCCAAGGGGGTGATCAAGGGGGCTCTACTGGGCAAGCTCAGCAGCGACCGGGAGAACGCCTACCGCTCCCGGATGCTGGCGGAAATCCTGGTGGACATCCCCCTGCCCCGCGAGCCACGACTGGAGCTGGGCGCGGTGAAGAGCGAGGCCCTGGCTGGCAGCCTCGAGGAGCTGGAACTGTTCAGCCTGCGGCGCCAGGTGGCCAGCTTTGCCCAGGTGTTCTCCGCCCATGCGCCGGAGGTGGTTGCCGCGGCGCCTGCAGACATGGTGCCCCACAGTGCACCAATCCCGGACAGTCCTGCGAGCACAGGCAACACCCCCTCGAGCAGCGGGATCGACACCGCCCCGCCGGCCCTACAGCCCGAGCTGATCAGCACGGCCGACCAACTGGCCGGGCTGGTGGAACGGCTCTGGGCGGCCAGTGATCCCGCCGCCCCGATCGCCCTGGACACGGAAACCACGGCCCTCAACCCGTTCCAGGCGGAACTGGTGGGCATCGGGCTGTGCTGGGGGGAAGGCCTGGCAGACCTGGCCTACATCCCCATCGGCCACCAGGCAGAGCTCACCGACCCGCCGCAACTGCCCCTCGATCAGGTGCTCACGGCCCTGGCCCCCTGGCTCAGCAGCCCGCAACACCCCAAAACCCTGCAGAACGCCAAATACGACCGACTGATCCTGCTGCGCCACGGCCTGCCCCTGGAGGGGGTGGTGATGGACACGCTGCTGGCCGACTACCTGCGCGATGCCAACGCCAAGCACGGCCTGGAGGTGATGGCCCAGCGCAACTTCGGCTACCTGCCCACCAGCTATGGCGAGCTGGTGCCCAAGGGCGCCACCTTTGCCGCCGTGCCGATCCAGCAGGCCGCCCTTTATTGCGGCATGGACGTGCATGTGACCTGGCGCCTCACCGGGCTGCTGCGGGGCCAGTTGGCGGAGCTGGGGCCGGCCCTGCCCAAGCTGCTGGAGCAGGTGGAGCTGCCGCTGGAGCCGGTGCTGGCTCTGATGGAGGCCACCGGCATTCGCATCGACACCGCCTACCTGGGGGAGCTCAGCCAGGAGCTGGGCCACACCCTCGAGCGCCTGGAGAGTGAAGCCAAAGCGGCCGCCGGAGTGGAGTTCAATCTGGCCTCCCCCAAGCAACTGGGGGAACTGCTGTTCGACACCCTCGGGCTCGACCGCAAGAAATCCCGCAAGACCAAAACCGGCTGGAGCACGGATGCGGCGGTGCTGGAGAAGCTGGAGGAGGCTCACTCGGTGGTGCCCCTGGTGCTGGAGCACCGCACCCTCAGCAAGCTCAAGAGCACCTACGTCGATGCCCTGCCGGCGCTGATGGAACCGGAAACGGGCCGGGTGCACACCGATTTCAACCAGGCCGTGACGGCCACCGGCCGGCTGAGCAGCAGCAATCCCAACCTGCAGAACATCCCCATCCGCACCGAGTTTTCGCGGCGGATCCGCAAGGCCTTCCTGCCGGAAGCGGGCTGGCAGCTGATCAGCGCCGACTACTCCCAGATCGAGCTGCGCATCCTCACCCACCTGAGCGGAGAAGAGGTGCTGGTGGAGGCGTACCGCACGGGCGACGATGTCCACGCCCTCACCGCCCGCCTGCTGCTGGAGAAGGATGCGGTGAGCGCCGATGAGCGGCGCCTGGGCAAAACCATCAACTTCGGCGTGATCTACGGCATGGGTGCCCAGCGCTTTGCGCGGGAAACGGGCGTGAGCCAGGCCCAGGCCAAGGAGTTTCTGAGCAAGTACAAGCAGCGCTACCCCAAGGTGTTCGCCTTCCTGGAGCTGCAGGAGCGACTGGCCCTGAGCCGCGGCTACGTGGAAACGATCCTGGGCCGCCGCCGGCCGTTTGCCTTCGATCCCGGTGGCCTGGGCCGCTACCTGGGCAAGGATCCCCTGGAGATCGATCTGGAGGTGGCCCGCCGCGGCGGCATGGAGGCCCAGCAGCTGCGCGCTGCCGCCAATGCGCCGATCCAGGGCTCCAGCGCCGACATCATCAAGCTGGCGATGGTGCAGTTGCACCACCAGCTAGCGGCCAGCGGCCTGCCGGCCCGCCTGCTGCTGCAGGTGCACGACGAACTGGTGCTGGAGGCGGCCCCGGAAGCCCTCGAGGAGGTGCGGGCGCTGACGCGTGGAATCATGGAACGCGCCGTCGAGCTGGCCGTCCCCCTTGTGGTGGAGACCGGCGTCGGCGCCAACTGGATGGACGCGAAATAAACCGATCAGGCCATCAATTCACCCACTGAGTCTCGCGGCAATTCCCAAGCGGCGATGCGCGAAGCAGTTCAGAGAGCTGCTGGAAGGCAAAAGCAAAACAGGGATCACCAATCACGTCACGATGGCTGATCACAGCGATCACATCTGTGATGTTGAGCTCATAGGGAAGTGGTATCAGCTCCCAACGCTGTTCCAACTCAGCCAAACGGTGCGCCGGCGCATAAGACAGCGTATTCCCATCTCGCGAAGCACCCTCCCAACGCTCGACATCGTAATCACTTCCGCCATAGGGCGTGCTGGCCAAGCCATGGGCCTGGAGAACACTGGTGAGCATTGGAGCCACCCCGAGCGGGAGCGATGGAGACGGGTAACAGGCGAGATCATCAGCAGCAAGG
Source organism: Vulcanococcus sp. (assembly GCA_044341905.1). GTDB lineage: Bacteria > Cyanobacteriota > Cyanobacteriia > PCC-6307 > Cyanobiaceae > Vulcanococcus. The sequence goes on from JBIIQU010000111.1 coordinate 3,650, forward strand.
CTGGAGCGAGCGAATAACGGATGATCACGGCGCGCCACCACATGAAGGGGCGAGCGAAACAAGGGAACACATTGCAGCGACTGACCGATCGCGAACCGCCCAGGACCAAGACGATGCAAAGGCTCTCCAATGAGAGGCTGGCATTCAAACAATCCCCCAACCCAAAGATCCAGAAGTCGGTCGTCAAGAAGCGTTAGCGCATGCCCTGTGTTCATCGTGGCGAGGGGGAGCAAACGCCATTCATCGGGCAACGACAGCGGCGACAAGAGCCAATTGAAAATAATTCTGAACTGACGACGCCGCGTCCTGACTTTCTGTGCAGCTGTTCGCAGAGTCAACAGCACATCATGGTTACTCTGAGCCGCGTAGATTCCGTCCACACGATCAAAGTCAATCCCCAGCATCTCACTAAAAGCGCGATACCGGCGGGAACAGCTACTCTGACTAAGCCCGAGCAGATCGGCAACCTTGACTGTACTGTTAAACAGACTCAGAAAGTCGACAATATCAAGATCATCAAAAATCGCATTATCTAGACCCATCACGGCAACTGGGAAACCCAGTTTTTTCACTCCACCTAAACCTAACGCAGGCGCAGGGCACAGCTTAACTAGCCGGCCGGGCTATGCACTTATGGCATGCATGTAGCAAATATTGATATTTGCCAATTCAGTTTTTGCATAGACTTGCGCCGAAAGCCCGCCTGTATTCTTTTGCAGCATTTCTCTATGCAGCCTCCGGCTAGCAAGCGTGTTTGCGTCCAGGGCTGGGTAAGTGTTGCAGGGTCAGGTTGTGGCTTCTGCACCCGCCCGACTGGCTTTTGGGATGGGTTGGCTCTTTCAGGCTGGATCGGGGCTCTCCGGGTGGCTGCTCGCCAACGGGCCGTTCTAGGCCCAGGCGCCCGGCAACCTGAGCCGTTGCTGCGTCAGCCCGAGAGCCCCGGGGACACCAGTCCGCGCCAGGACAAACCCAGCCTGCTGCTGGGCGGGGTTTGGCACATGGCAACCGCGCAAGCGCTTACGTTGCCAGGCAGTGGCTCGCTTCCACGCCTGTGACCCTGCGCCTCACCAACACCCTCACCCGCCGCGTTGAGGAGTTCCTGCCGCTGCAACCGGGCCAGGTGAGCATCTACTG
>JBIIQU010000112.1:0-4754 GCA_044341905.1 Vulcanococcus sp.
CCAGCTACTCCCTGCTCGACTGTTGCGGCAGCCGCATCGCCCTCGGCCTCGAGCCTGTGCATTGGCGGGTGGCCTTGGCTCTTGTTCTGGATGCGGTGGCACGCTGAGGCCACCACTAGCCTCCTCCAAGCGTTGTCGTATCCATGAGCCCCTTGCTGCCTCCCGGGATCAAGCGCGTTCTGGTTACTGGCGGTGCAGGCTTCATTGGCGGTGCGCTGGTGCGGCGCCTGTTGAGTGAGACCACGGTCATCGTGTTCAACCTCGATAAGTGCGGCTACGCCAGTGACCTCACGGGTGTTGACCGCCTGGGGGCGACTGCGGCTGAGCGTCACCAGTTGCTGCAGGTGGATCTGGTGGATGGGGCGGCTACGGCTGAGGCCGTGCGGCTGGCCGATCCCGATCTGGTGCTGCACCTGGCGGCCGAGAGCCATGTGGATCGCTCCATCGATGGGCCCGGCGCCTTTGTGGAGAGCAACGTGACCGGCACCTTTCACCTCCTGCAGGCGGTGCGGGCTCACTGGGAGCAGCTGCCGGCGGAGCGACGCGATTCGTTCCGCTTCCACCACATCAGCACCGATGAGGTGTTCGGCTCCCTGGGGTCCACGGGGCGCTTTTCAGAAACCACCCCCTACGACCCCCGCTCCCCCTATTCCGCAAGCAAGGCTGCCAGCGACCACCTGGTGAGCGCCTGGCATCACACCTATGGCCTGCCGGTGGTGCTCACCAACTGCTCCAACAACTACGGGCCCTGGCAGTTTCCCGAGAAGCTGATCCCAGTGGTGATCCTCAAGGCGGTAGCTGGCGAACCGATCCCCCTCTATGGCGATGGCGCCAATGTGCGCGACTGGCTGTATGTGGAAGATCACGTGGAGGCCCTGCTGCTGGCGGCCACCCAGGGCCAGCTGGGCCGCAGTTATTGCGTGGGTGGCCATGGAGAGCGCAGCAATCTGCAGGTGGTGCAGGCGATTTGTGCCCTGCTGGATGAGCGCCGTCCCAGTGGTGCGCCCCATGCCCGCTTGATCACCCCCGTAGCCGACCGCCCTGGTCACGACCGGCGCTACGCCATTGATCCCAGCCGCATCAGCAGGGAACTGGGCTGGCAGCCCCGCCACAGCTTCCAGCAGGGGCTGGCGGCCACGGTGGATTGGTACCTGGCCAATTTGGAGTGGTGCACTGCGGTGAAAGACCGGGCCGGCTACAGCGGTGAGCGCATTGGCATCCGTGCTGGTTCCCGCTCTTGAACACAGTTGTGCACAGCCGTTGTTGCTGGCTACTCCATCATCACGTTTTGAGTTGATGGGTCGTTCCAGGACTCCCCAACCCATCGGCCTCAACCCAAATCCCTTGTCCAGCAGGGCTCGGTAGGCTGGTCCCACTGGTTTGGAAAGCCCACCCCCATGCTCAAGCTCCTGCTGGGTGATCCCAATGCCCGCAAGCTGAAGCGCTACCAGCCGATCGTTTCGGATATCAACCTGCTTGAGGATGAGGTAGAGCCCCTCTCCGACGAGGAGCTGCGGGGCCTCACCGCCGAATTCCGCGGCAAGCTCGCTGCGGTGCAATTGGAATGCCAGACCAAGGGCCTAGGCGTCGAGGCCAGCCTTGAGCGCGAGCGCAAGCTGCTCGATGAGCTGTTGCCCCAGGCCTTTGCCGTGGTGCGCGAGGCGGGCAAGCGCGTGCTGGGCATGCGCCACTTCGATGTGCAGCTGATCGGCGGCATGGTGCTGCACGACGGCCAGATCGCCGAGATGAAAACTGGCGAGGGCAAAACCCTGGTGGCCACCCTGCCCGCCTACCTCAATGCCCTCACCGGCCGGGGTGTGCACGTGGTGACGGTGAACGACTACCTCGCCCGGCGCGACGCCGAGTGGATGGGCCAGGTGCACCGCTTCCTGGGCCTCTCCGTGGGCCTGATCCAGCAAGACATGGATCCCGCCACCCGGCGGGCCAACTACGGCTGCGACATCACCTACGCCACCAACTCGGAGCTGGGGTTCGACTACCTGCGCGACAACATGGCGAGCGACATCGCCGAGGTGGTGCAGCGCGATCCTTACTACTGCGTGATCGACGAAGTGGACTCGATCCTGATCGACGAGGCCCGCACGCCCTTGATCATCTCCGGCCAGGTGGAGCGTCCCCAGGAGAAATACCAGCGGGCTGCCGAGGTGGTGCAGCAGCTGGAGCGGGCCGCCGAGATGGGCAAGGACGGCATCGATCCCGAAGGGGATTACGAGGTGGATGAGAAGCAGCGCAACTGCACCCTCACCGATGAGGGCTACGCCAAGGCCGAGCAGCTGCTGGGGGTGAGTGATCTGTTTGATCCGGCCGACCCCTGGGCCCACTACATCAACAACGCCCTCAAGGCCAAGGAACTGTTCACCCGCGACGTGAACTACATCGTGCGGGGTGGCGACGCCGTGATCGTGGATGAGTTCACCGGCCGGGTGATGCCTGGGCGCCGCTGGAGCGATGGCCAGCACCAGGCCATCGAGGCCAAGGAGGGTCTGCCGATCCAGCCAGAAACCCAAACCCTGGCCTCGATCACCTACCAGAACTTCTTCCTGCTCTATCCGCGCTTGGCCGGCATGACCGGCACCGCCAAAACGGAAGAGGTGGAGTTCGAGAAAACCTACAAATTGGAAGTGGCTATCGTGCCTACCAACCGGGTCCGATCCCGCGCGGACTGGACCGACCAGGTGTACAAGAACGAGGCCGCCAAGTGGCGGGCCGTGGCCCTGGAAACCGCCGAGGTGCACAAGAGCAGCCGGCCGGTGCTGGTGGGCACCACCAGCGTGGAGAAATCCGAGTTGCTCTCGGCCCTGCTGGCGGAGCAACAGATTCCCCACAACCTGCTCAACGCCAAGCCCGAAAACGTGGAGCGGGAGGCCGAGATCATTGCCCAGGCGGGCCGTGCCGGCGCCGTGACCATCGCTACCAACATGGCCGGCCGCGGTACGGACATCATCCTCGGCGGCAACAGTGATTACATGGCCCGCCTCAAGCTGCGGGAAGTGCTGCTGCCGCGCCTGGTGCGCCCGGAAGAGGGCCACAAGCCGCCCATCCCCCTGCAACGCTCTGCTGAGGAGGCGGCCGGCTTCGGTGCTGGATCCACCGCTGCGGGTGCCAAGGCCCCCTCCGAGGCCAAGGCCATTGGAGCCCTTTATCCCTGCTCCCTCACCGACGCCACCGAGCAATCCCTCTCGGAGCTGGCCCAGGATCTGGTGAAGGCCTGGGGCGACCGCCAGCTCACGGTGCTGGAGCTGGAAGATCGCATCGCCCAGGCGGCGGAGAAGGCCCCTACCGACGACCCCCAGATTCAGCAGCTGCGCAACCTGATCGCCCGCGTGAAGGGCGAATACGACGCCGTGGTGAAGGAGGAGGACAAGCGCGTGCGTGAGGCCGGTGGCCTGCACGTGATCGGCACCGAGCGCCACGAATCTCGCCGGGTGGACAACCAGCTGCGTGGCCGCGCCGGCCGCCAGGGCGACCCCGGCTCCACCCGCTTCTTCCTCTCGCTGGAAGACAACCTGCTGCGCATCTTCGGCGGCGACCGCGTGGCCGGCCTGATGAATGCCTTCCGCGTGGAGGAGGACATGCCGATCGAATCCGGCATGCTCACCCGCTCGCTGGAGGGGGCCCAGAAGAAGGTGGAAACCTATTACTACGACATCCGTAAGCAGGTGTTCGAGTACGACGAGGTGATGAACAACCAGCGCCGCGCCGTTTACACCGAGCGCCGCCGTGTGCTGGAGGGCCGTGAGCTCAAGCAGCAGGTGATTGGCTACGGCGAACGCACGATGGACGACATCGTGGAGGCCTACGTGAATCCCGAGCTGCCGCCCGAGGAGTGGGATCTCGATCGCCTCGTGGCCAAGGTGAAGGAGTTCGTGTACCTGCTGGAGGATCTCACCCCCGATCAGCTGCGGGGTCTATCGATGGAGGAACTCAAGGCCTTCCTGCAGGAGCAGCTGCGCAATGCCTATGACATCAAGGAAGGCCAGATCGAGCAGCAGCGCCCGGGCCTGATGCGCGAGGCGGAGCGCTTCTTCATCCTCCAGCAGATCGACACCTTGTGGCGCGAGCACCTGCAGGCCATGGATGCCCTGCGCGAATCGGTGGGTCTGCGCGGCTACGGCCAGAAGGATCCGTTGATCGAATACAAGAACGAGGGCTACGACATGTTCCTCGAGATGATGACCGGCATGCGCCGCAACGTGATCTATTCGATGTTCATGTTCCAGCCCGCGCCGGCGCCGCAGGGAGCCACAGCCTGAACCAGTCGCCCTTGCCTCCGGCAGAGGCCAGAGTTCTCAGCTGGTGATGCCGGGGTTCTCCCCCAGGAACTCAAGGATTTCGCGATCCTTGAGGTTCTGGGCCGTGCCTGCACAGGGCTCTAGCAGCGGACGGCCAGCTGCCAGTTCCCGCAGACATCCCTGGGTGCGGGCCAGCTCGGTTTCCAGGGCGTCGATCCGCTCCATGAGATTGCGGATGACTCGGGCTTCCGCGTCCGGTAGGGCGCTGTGGGCTAGAGGATCTACCCGTACGCCGCTCTGGTGGATCACCCGCCCGGGGATGCCCACCACGGTGCTGTCGGCAGGCACGTTGCGCAGCACCACGGATCCGGCGCCGATCCTGGTGTTGGCCCCCACGGTGATGGCCCCCAGCACCTTGGCGCCGGCACCCACCACCACGTTTTCCTCCAGGGTGGGGTGGCGCTTGCCGTGGGCCTTGCCGGTTCCCCCCAGGGTGACGCC
>JBIIQU010000113.1:0-4734 GCA_044341905.1 Vulcanococcus sp.
GGGCTATGCAGGGGTTCTGCCCCTGGGACCTGCCGCTGGCCTACTGGCCTGCGACCGCGAGGGAGCGGGCCGGATGGCGGAACCGGCCCTGTTGCTGCTGGCGCTGGAATCGCTCGCCCTCTGGGGGTGCCGGCGGGATTGGCAGGGCCGGCGTCTGTTGGTCACGGCGGGGCCCACCCGCGAGTGGCTGGATCCAGCCCGTTGCATCAGCAATCCCAGCACCGGCCGCATGGGTGTGCTGCTGGCCCAGGCGGCCCGGCTGCGGGGGGCTGAGGTGGAGCTGATCCACGGCCCCTTGGCGGTGGAGCCCGCCTGGTTGGAGGGGTTGCACTGCCACCCGGTGGACACCGGCGCCGATCTGCAGGAACGCTTGCGTGCGCTGCAGGGCCAGGCGGATGCCATCGCCATGGCGGCGGCCGTGGCCGACCACCGCAGGGCGGAAGCCCTGGATCACAAGCTCGACAAGGCGCAACTCACCCACGCGATGCAGACCGGTTGGGAGCCCGTGCCGGATCTGTTGGCGGAGTTGGTGGCCCGGCGCCCGGCCGGTCAGCGGATCCTGGGGTTCGCGGCCCATTCCGGCGATGTGCTGCCCCAGGCCCAGGCCAAGTTCAGGCGCAAGGGCTGCGATCTGCTGTTTGCCAATCCCATCGATCAGCCCGGAGCGGGTTTTGGCGCTGCCACCAATGAGGGCTGGCTACTTGGGCCGGGCGATTGCAGCGCGGCGTTCCACTCCGCAAGCAAATTCCAGCTGGCCCACAGGCTGCTGTCGGCTCTGGGCGGGTTGCTGGAGAGCTGAGCTGCTTCAGGCCTGGGTTCAGGCGGCCAGGGGCGAGCTGTTGCCGTCGCTCTGCATCAGGTCCATGAACGTTTTGAGCTGCAGCCGGGGGATGTAGGGCCAGCCGCCGCTTTTCTCCATGCTCTGCAGCAGGTTGAACAGCTCGCCTCGATCGGCGGGCATGCTCGCCCGGAATGGCCCGTCCTGGATGGTGCGGTGCAGGTCTTCCAGGCGGCGCAGCAACAGCAGCAGCGCCTCCGGTTCGCCAGCCACCTCGGCCGCCAGTTCATCCAGCCCCTGGAGTAGCGCTTCAAGCCTGGCGTCCCAGGCCGTCGGGACCGTTGGGGTGGTGGTGGTGCCGTCGCTCATGGGGCCTGCTGCTTGCGCTCCCTCATACAGGTTGTTGAGAGCCGCGACATGGTACGCGGAATCAGGGTTTTGCACCGGTAGTATCCGCAGCGGGCGCACCCCAATTAAGAGGTTTTTCCCTGCCAGACCGGCTTCTCCCCATGCGTTTCCGTCCCCTGCTGGCCCTCGTGCTGGCGCTCTGTCTGACCCTGGTTACCGCCTGCAGTGGTGGTGCCAAGGCCGTGGACCGGGCCAACCTGACCTACGACGACATTCACAACACCGGTCTGGCCAACGACTGCCCGACCCTGCCTGATTCGGCCCGTGGCTCCATTGCCCTGGATTCGTCCGCGAAATACCAGTTGCGTGAGATCTGCATGCACCCCGCTGAGGTGTATGTGAAGGGTGAGCCCGCCAACAAGCGCCAGGAGGCGCAGTTTGTGCCGAGCAAGATCCTCACCCGCTTCACCACCAGCCTGGATCAGGTGTACGGCGACCTGGCCGTGGGTGGCAATGGCCTCAACTTCCAGGAGCAGGGCGGCCTCGATTTCCAGCTGATCACCGTGCTGCTGCCCGGTGGTGAGGAAGTGCCCTTCGTGTTCTCCAGCAAGGAGCTGGCCGCCACGGCCGATGGCACCGCCATCAGCACCAGCACCGACTTCGACGGCTCCTACCGCGTTCCCAGCTACCGCACCTCCAACTTCCTGGATCCCAAGGCCCGTGGTCTCACCACCGGCTACAGCAGCGCTGTGGGTCTGGTGCCTGCTGGTGATGATTTCACAGGTGAAAGCGTGAAGCGCTATGTGGACGGCACCGGCAACATGAACCTCTCCATCACCAAGGTGGATGCGTCCACCGGGGAGTTCGCCGGGGTGTTTACGGCCATCCAGCCGTCCGATACCGACATGGGCACCAAGGAGACCATGGACGTCAAGATCGTCGGCCAGGTCTACGGTCGTCTCGAAAAAGCCTGATCGCCGATTCGGCTCAGGGCTGATGGTTGGGGGGCCGATGGCCCCCTTTTTTCATGGCCGCTCGCGGGCAGAGCCCCCCAGCCATCCCTGTCTGGGAGAATCGCCGCCAATACCCCGTACTCCCCTCGCATGGCCAGCACCGCTGCTCCCTCCACCCGCCAGGGCCTGATCGCCCCCCACGGCGGCACCCTGGTGGATCTGCGGGTTCCCGCTGAGCAGCGTGAGGTCGTTAAGGCCGGTGTGGACCACGTGGTGGAGTGCTCCGATCGCAACGCCTGCGACGTGGAGCTGCTGATGGTGGGTGGCTTCTCGCCCCTGCGCGGCTTCATGCACCAGGACGACTACCAATCCGTGGTGGCGGGCCACCGCACCACCAGCGGCCTGCTGTTTGGTCTGCCGATCGTGATGGACACCCAGCGCGATGACATCCAGGTGGGCCAGAAGCTCCTGCTCACCTATCGCGGCCAGGACCTGGCGGTGATGACAGTGGAGAGCAAGTGGGAGCCCGACAAGGCCCGTGAGGCCCAGGGCTGCTACGGCACCACCTCGATTGAGCACCCGGCGGTGAAGATGATCGCCACTGAGCGCGGTCGCTTTTACCTCGGTGGGGCCATCCAGGGGCTGGAGGTGCCTGAGCGGGTGTTCCCCTGCAAGACGCCGGCCGAGGTGCGCGCCACCCTGCCCGAAGGGCAGGACGTGGTGGCCTTCCAGTGCCGCAACCCCATCCACCGCGCCCACTACGAACTGTTCACCAGGGCCCTGGACGCCAGCAATGTGAGTGAGCAGGGCGTGGTGCTCGTGCATCCCACCTGTGGCCCCACCCAGGACGACGACATCGCCGGAGCCGTGCGCTTCCAGACCTACGAGCGCCTGGCCGCTGAGGTGAACAACCCCCGCATCCGCTGGGCTTACCTGCCCTACTCGATGCACATGGCGGGCCCCCGTGAGGCCTTGCAGCACATGATCATCCGTAAGAACTACGGCTGCACCCACTTCATCATTGGCCGCGACATGGCCGGCTGCAAGAGCTCCATCAGCGGCGACGACTTCTACGGCCCCTACCAGGCCCAGGATTTCGCCCGCGACAACGCGCCCGAGCTGGGCATGGAGACGGTGCCGTCCCTGAACCTCGTGTTCACGGAGGAAGAGGGTTACGTCACGGCTGAGCATGCCGAGGCCCGCGGCCTGCATGTGAAAAAGCTCAGCGGCACCCAGTTCCGCCAGATGCTGCGCAGCGGTGAGGAGATCCCCGAGTGGTTCGCCTTCCGTAGCGTGGTGGAGGTGCTGCGCTCGGCCTCCTGAGCCCCTGCGCCGAAACCGCCAACCAACCAGGCTGGCGGCAGTTAACATTCCTTTACCGAACAGTCCGGAGAGCCCAAAGTGAAGAAGCGCTGGCGGAATGCGGGGCTCTACGTGCTCCTGGCGGTTGTGGTGATCGCTGTGGGTACGGCATTCCTGGATCGTCCCGATCCGGCCAACGCACCGCGCACCCTCCGCTACAGCGATTTTGTGGAGGCCGTGGAGTCCAATGAGGTGTCGCGGGTGCTGATCGCCCCCGATCGGGGCACCGCCCAGGTGGTGGAGAACGACGGCCAGCGCGCCGTGGTGAACCTTGCCCCTGACAAGGACCTGCTCAAGCTCCTCGAGACCCACAAGGTGGACATCGCTGTTGAGCCTTCTCGCCAGCCCCAGGCCTGGCAGCAGGCCGTGGGCTCCCTGATCTTCCCCCTGCTGCTGCTCGGTGGTTTGTTCTTCCTGCTGCGTCGCGCCCAGGGCGGTGGCGGCAACCCCGCCATGAACTTCGGTAAGAGCAAGGCGCGGGTTCAGATGGAGCCCCAGACCCAGGTGACCTTCGGCGATGTGGCCGGCATCGAGGGCGCCAAGCTCGAGCTCACCGAAGTCGTCGACTTCCTCAAGAACCCCGATCGCTTCACCGCCGTCGGCGCGAAGATTCCCAAGGGTGTGCTGCTGGTGGGCCCTCCCGGCACCGGTAAAACCCTGCTCGCCAAGGCTGTGGCCGGCGAAGCTGGCGTGCCCTTCTTCTCCATCTCCGGTTCGGAGTTCGTGGAGATGTTCGTGGGCGTGGGAGCCAGCCGCGTGCGCGACCTGTTCGAGCAGGCCAAGAAAAGCGCGCCCTGCATCGTGTTCATCGACGAGATCGACGCCGTGGGTCGCCAGCGTGGCGCCGGCCTCGGTGGCGGTAACGACGAGCGCGAACAGACCCTCAACCAGCTCCTCACGGAGATGGATGGATTCGAGGGCAACACCGGCATCATCATCGTGGCTGCCACCAACCGCCCCGATGTGCTGGATGCGGCGCTGATGCGTCCCGGCCGTTTCGACCGCCAGGTGGTGGTGGATCGTCCCGACTACGCCGGACGCCTCCAGATCCTGGGGGTCCACGCCCGCGGCAAGACCCTCGCCAAGGACGTGGACCTCGACAAGATCGCCCGCCGCACCCCCGGTTACACCGGCGCCGATCTGGCCAACCTGCTCAATGAGGCGGCGATTCTGGCGGCCCGCCGTCAGCTCACTGAAGTCGCCATGGATGAGGTGAACGACGCCATTGAGCGCGTCATGGCGGGTCCGGAGAAGAAGGACCGGGTGATGAGCGAGAAGCGCAAGCGGCTGGTG
>JBIIQU010000114.1:0-4729 GCA_044341905.1 Vulcanococcus sp.
GCCAGCCCCCTCGATTCTCTCCAGAATCCCCGCGCCGCTTCCCTCCACGAGGTTGCGGCGCTGCCCATCCAGCACGCGAACCCAATCCGCCCGCTGCACCACTGGCTGTTGATAGAGCCAGGGCGGCAGTGAGCACAGGCTGGCTCGCACCACAGCACTGAGCGCGGCGGGGGCCATCCAGCCCCCGCCGCGCTTTCGCTGGCGTGCCTCAGCCTGAAGGCGCCAGCGCCGGGGCAGCTCCCAGCGCGCCGGCCAGAGCACCAACTGCAGATCGAGCTGATCCCACAGCGGGTGATAGGCCGCGAGCTGCTGGTTCCAGTGGGGTACCCACTGCCGCTCCAACACAGACAGCGGCTCGAGACCCCGGCCGTTCACCAGACCCGCCTCCAGGGCCAGCGCATCCAGGCACCGACAACCCACCAGCCAACCCTCCAGCAGCAGGGCATCGGCCTCTCCATGCCAATCGGCGACGCGATCACCATCGCCGCCCCGCAGGGTTTTGTCGAAGCGGGGCAGCATCAGCTCCCCAGGGCCCTCGACGGGTTGGGCCCGCCACTGCTGCAGCGCGCGCAGCAGCCGCTGCGGCTCATGGCTACCGGGCGGCACGCGGGTGACGCCGAAGGGATTGCCGGCCATGGCGCGTTGCCGCTCCTGCCAGGGCAGGTAGGCATCGTCGATGGACACCACGGCCAGGCGCAGCCCAACCTCGGCGCACACCTCCTGCAAGCGGCGGGCCAGGGTGCTCTTGCCGGCCCCCACGGGTCCATTGAGGCCGATGAAGGGGCGCTCAGCCCGGCTCACCCGCCCACTGAGCTCGGCCAGGATCCAGGACTCGAGCGTCATGAGCCCAGCTTGAAGGCCTCCAACATGAGCGCGTAAACGACGCCGATGCGCAGGTTGTCGAGCATCACCCAGTACAGGGGCGGCTCGCCCTTCACCAGACGGGTGCGCAGGCGCACCAGGAGCTCCACGAGCAGCACCGTGATCAGCACCACCATGGGCCGCTGGCCCAGTTTCTGCAGCCAGTAGGCCGTGAGGTTATTGCCGGCATAGAGGCCCAGGAGCAGGGCCAGGAGGCCCAGGCTCCGGCGACGCCAACTGCCGCGAAAACCACCGGCCAGGCCCGTGGCCACGCGGCGCTGGAGCCGGTTGAAACGGGTGGCCTGGAGGGGCAGTCGGGTCATGGCCGCCGCAACAGCTGCTGCAGGTAGGAGAGCGTGATGTGACCATCGGGGCAAGCCGGGCCGCGCCACACCATGCAGGGGGAGCCGGGCTCACCCAGGTGATCCACCATCGCCGCTGCCGCACTGAACGCCTCCGCGGGCTCAGCCGCACTGGAGGCACTGCGGGTCACAAGGGTGCATAGCCCTGCGGCCATGGCCGCCCGCAGTCCATTACTGGAATCCTCAATCGCCAGAGCCTGGGCGACATCGCAACCCAGCTGCGCCAAGGCGAGGCGGTACGCCTCTGGATCGGGCTTCTTACGGGCAACATCCTCCCCACACACCCAGAAACGAAACAACGGCTGCGAGCAAGGCAACGCCTGCTCCAGCAGGGCAGACACCGCGGCGCGTCCACTGGTGGTGACGATCACCTGGGGAATCCCAGCGGCAGCGGCAGCCTTCAGGAGCCGGGCCACCCCAGGCCGCAGGCCCAGGCCGCCCGCGGCCACCAGGGCGCCGTAATGGCGCTGCTTGGCGGCCTGCAACGCCTCAACGCGCGCAGCGCTGGGCGGTGCACCCTCCACCTGCTGGAGAAAGGAGCGCAGGCGCTCCCGCCCGCCGCTGATCGGCAGCAAGGCGAGATAGGTGGCGGGATCCCAGCACCAGGGCAAGCCCGCTTCGGCCAGGGCGCGGTTGAAGGCGAGCCGATGGCCATCGAGCTCCGTCTCGGCGAGGGTGCCATCCACATCCCAGAGAAGCGCCGCGGGAAAGGGCACCGGGCCATCACAACCGTGCCCAGGAGGTTAGGGCGCTGGATCCGCCTGGCATGACGCTGCAGGATGGGGCCCTGTTCGGCCCATGGTGTTGCTCTCCCCAGCCCCCGAGCAACGCTGGCAGCTGCCCGCACCAGCGCTTCCGAACCCTGAACTGCAGAGCCTGGGGCTCAGCGAACCCCTGCTCGCCGTGCTGCAGAGGCGGGGCCTCGGCAGCCGTGAAGCAATTGAAAACCTGCTGGAACCAGCCGAGGCGCCCGATCCCTCCAAGCATTTCCGGGATCTCAAGGCCGCCGTGCAACGCCTGCGCCAGGCCTGCAAGGGCGGTGAGGCGGTAGCCATCTGCGGCGATTACGACGCCGATGGCATGACCAGCACAGCCCTCTTGGTGGGAGTGCTGCAGCGGCTGGGGGCAGCACCGGTGGCCGCCATCCCCAGCCGCCTCGACGATGGCTATGGCCTCAACACCGCCATGGTGGAGCGGCTGGCTGGTGAAGGCATCCGCCTGCTGGTGACGGTGGACAACGGCATCGCCGCCCGCGAGGCCCTCGAGCGGGCCAAGGCCCTCGCCCTGGATGTGGTGCTCACCGATCACCACACCCTGCCGGCCGAGCATCCGCCCTACCTGGCCCTGCTGCACCCGGCCTGCACCCCGGAGGGGTCGCCGTACCGGGGGTTGGCCGGGGTGGGACTGGCCTACGTGCTGGCAGTGGCCCTGGCCAAGGCCTTCCGCTCGGAAGAGGGGCTCGCCATGGCCCTAGATCTGTTCTGCATCGGCACCATCGCCGATATGGCCCCGCTGCAGGGGGTAAACCGCCGCTGGCTCATGGATGGCCTGCCACGGCTGAAGGCCAGTGCCCTGCCGGGATTGCAGGCGTTGCAGCAGCTCGCAGGGCTGGACGACGTTCCAGTGGATGCGGGCACTGTGGGCTTCCAGATCGCCCCCCGCATCAATGCGGTGGGACGCCTGGGCGACCCCCAGCTGGTGGTGGAGCTGCTCACCACCACGGACCCGGAGCGCGCCCTCGACCTGGCCCGGGAGTGCGAAGCCCTCAACCGTCAGCGGCGGGAACTGTGTGATGCGATCGAGGCGGAGGCGGTCGCCCTGGTGGATGCCGATGGCGCCCAGCGCAGCCCCTTCCTGCTGCTGGCCCAGAGCCACTGGCACCACGGCGTGATCGGCATCGTGGCGGCGAGGCTTGTGGAGCGCTTTGGACTGCCGGCAGCCCTGCTGGCGAGCGAGGGGGATGGCCGACTGCGGGCCTCCGTGCGGGCCCCCAAGGGCTTTGCCGTGGACCAGGCCCTGCAGCAGTGCAGCGCCTTGCTGGAACGCCATGGCGGCCATCCGGCCGCCGGCGGTTTCACCGTGCTGGCGGAGCGGGTGGCGGCCCTGCATGAGGCCCTCAACGGCCTGGCGTCGATCTGGCTGAACCAGCAGGGCAGCGGCTTGGTGGTGGAGCCGGAGGCCCTGCTGCGGCTCGATCAGATCGATCGGGGCCTGTGGCAGCAACTGCAACGGCTGGAGCCCTTTGGCATCGGGCACCCCACCCCGATCTTCTGGAGCAGCCGCTGCCGGGTGACCCAGCAGAAAGAACTGCGAGGCGGCCATCTCCAGCTCACCCTCGGCCAGGGCGACACCAGGGTTCGTGCCGTGGCCTGGCGCTGGCAGGGTGGTTGGGCCCTGCCCCAGCACGTGGATGTGGCCTACCGGCTGCGGCTGAACCGCTGGCAGGGGGAAGAACGGCTTCAGCTGGAGCTGGTGGCCCTGCGGGAAAGCTGCGCGGACGCGGTGCGCTTGCAACGGCAGGGGCGCACCTACTGGGTGACCCGGGACGGGGATGGCCTGGTGATCCGCAATGCCGCCGGCGATGAACTCCGGAGCTTGGCCCTGGCGGGAGAGGGCCTCAGTGCCGACCATCCCCAGGCCGATCACCCCTACGTCAAGACCCTGATCCAGGACGCTGCCATGGCCCTGGGGCTAGTGGCCTGAGGCAGGCCATGGCCAACAAAAACCCCTGGCTCGCTTCGTCGAGAGCCAGGGGAGGGGGCTGGGCCCTAAGGCACACGTTGCATCATGCCGAAGCTCAGAGGGCGCCGCGGCGGTAGAAGAGGATGAAGATCACAGCCGGCCCGGCGATGGTGATCAGGAACAGAGCAGCGAAGTTGGCGATCAGATGGAAGTCGATTCCCATGGGAGAACGGCGCAGCAGCTGCACAAGTCAGACCCCAGCCTACGGTCCGCGGTGGCCGAACCCAAGGGAGCTCGCGCTGCACTGTGACGGCTTGTCACAGCCGCAGGGGTGGCCCCAATGAGCACGGAACTGCACTGGCGCTGCATCAGCGGCTGCGGCTCCTGCTGTCGCCTGGATCCGGGTGAACGGGAGGAGGCCCTGGCCGCCCTCACCGAAGAGCAGCAGGAGCAATACCTGGCCATGGTGGGCCCGGACGGCTGGTGCATCCACTTCGACACCGGCTCCAGCAGCTGTCGTATCTACGCGGAGCGGCCGATGTTCTGCCGAGTGGAAAACCTGGCCAGGCTGTTTGAGGTTCCAGCGGAGGAGGCCAATGCCTTCGCCATCAACTGCTGCCGCCAGCAGATTCGCAGTGAACATGGCGGCCGTGGCATGGTGATGCGACGCTTCGAGCAGGCGATCCGGCAGCCCCCCGATCAGGCTCTCTGACCTCCATGTCCCAGGACCCCGCCGACACCGTCACCGGAACACCAAGCGAAACCGTCCCTCCCGCCGATACGGCCGCAGCCGGCGGCTTTGGTGCCGTCTTCCTCACCACCTT
>JBIIQU010000115.1:0-4726 GCA_044341905.1 Vulcanococcus sp.
CCTCGGGGCAGAAGATCAGCACCTCATCGCCGGCCGCCACCAGATGCTGCACCGTCTTGGTGAGCCGGGTCACGATGCCGTCAACCTTCGGCAGGAAGGTCTCGGTGAAGAGGGCGATCTTCAAGGGAGGTGTCCGGCTCAGGTGGCCTGGATGGCCTGGGCCTGGGTCTGGGTCCAGGCGGAGACGCAGGGAATGCGACTGCGGTCGCAGCGGTCGGCCCAGCGGCGTGCCACGTCCACCACTTCCGCCAGCAGGCCGTCATCGAGGGTGGTGGGATTGAGGCCCAGCTCGATGAAACAGCGGTTGTCCACGATCAGGTCGTTCTCGACGGCCTCGTTGCGGGGGTTGGGAAGGTAATTGATCTCGGCTCCGGTGAGACCCGCCACCTTGCGGGCCAGCTCACCCACCTGGTGGCTCTCGGTCATCTGGTTGAAGATCTTCACCCGCTCACCCCTGGCTGGTGGGTTTTCCAGGGCCAGCTGTACACACTTCACTGAGTCGCGGATGTGGATGAAGGCGCGGGTCTGGCCGCCGGTGCCATGCACCGTGAGCGGATAGCCGATGGCTGCCTGCATCAGGAAGCGGTTGAGCACGGTGCCGTAGTCACCGTCGTAGTCGAAGCGATTGGTGAGGCGTGGGTCGCGCTCGGTGGCTTCGGTGTTGGTGCCCCACACGATCCCCTGGTGCAGGTCGGTGATGCGGATCTGGTCGTTCTTGTTGTAGTAGAGGAACAGCAGCTGATCCAGCGTCTTGGTCATGTGATAGACGCTGCCCGGGCTGGCCGGGTGCAGGATTTCCTCCTCGAAGCGCGAGCCGTCCGGCTGGGGCACTTCCACCTTGAGGTAGCCCTCCGGAATGGTGGCGCCGCGGTGGGAGCCGTAGCCATACACGCCCATCGTGCCCAGGTGCACGATGTGGATGTCGAGGCCGCTCTCCACGATGGCGGCCAGCAGGTTGTGGGTGCCGTTGACGTTGTTGTCCACGGTGTAGCGCTTGGTGGCGCTGCTCTTCATCGAGTAGGGCGCGGCCCGCTGCTCGGCAAAGTGCACCACCGAATCCGGCCGCTCATGCCGCAGCAGCTCCAGCAGCCGGTCGTACTCGTTAGCGATGTCCAAGTGGACAAACCGCATCGGCCGTCCACCCACCTGTTCCCAGGCCTTGAGTCGGTCGCCCATGGTGGCGATCGGGGTGAGCGACTCCACCTCAAGATCAATGTCGATCTTGCGGCGGCTGAGGTTGTCCACGATCACCACGTCGTGGCCGCCGTCGGCAAGGTTCACGGCACAGGGCCAACCGCAGAAGCCGTCGCCGCCGAGAACGAGAACCTTCACCCCTGAACTCCTGCTGAACGAGCGATCGCTCCGTCAGGGCAAGCTACTACAGGGATTCAGCTGATCCCCACCGCCACCGCCAGCATCAGCAGCACCAGCAGGCCTCCACCGATCAGCAGCACACGGCTGTTGCCACCGGAACTCTCACCGGCGGCCATCACCTCCATCCGGGGTTCCTTGGCAAAGGCGTTGAGCCTGCCGCCGTCCTCTTGGGTGACCTGCATGGCACGGGGATGTGGTTCCCGCGACGCTACGGAGCTCCGCCGGTTTTGGCTTCCCCCTGGCGGGGAACCTTTACGTGCCGATGCGGCCCGCCGTGGGCGAGCTGGGACTGGCGCTGGTGCGGATTGGCAGGCGCCCGGCCCGGAAGGCAGTGCGCCCGGCGCTGCAGGCCTGGGCCATGGCCATCGCCATGGCGGCGGGATCCCCCGCCAGGGCGATGGCGCTATTAATCAGTAGGGCATCGGCCCCCATTTCCATGGCCTGGGCGGCCTCGCTGGGCACGCCGATGCCGGCATCTACCACCACTGGCACCGTGGCGTTCTCAATGATCAGGCCGATGTTGGCGGCGTTGCGGATGCCCTGACCGGAGCCGATCGGTGAGCCCAGGGGCATCACCGTGGCGCAGCCCACCTCTTCCAGCCGTTTGGCCAGCAGCGGATCGGCATTGATGTAGGGCAGCACGGTGAAGCCCTCTTTCACCAGCTGTTCGGCGGCCTCCAGGGTGCCGAAGGGGTCGGGCAGCAGGTGCTTCGAGTCGGGGATCACCTCCAGCTTCACGAAGGTGTTGTCTTCCTGGCCCGCCAGTTTCGCCAGCTCCCGCCCCAGCCGGGCCACCCGAATGGCCTCCTCGGCGGTGGCGCAGCCGGCGGTGTTGGGCAACATCCAGATCCGCTGCCAGTCGATGGCCTCCATGAGTCCCTCATGGCCGGCGGCCACGGTCTGCACCCGCCGCACGGCCACGGTCACGATGTCGCAGGCGCTGCTGTCCAGGCTGGCCTGCATGGCGGCCAGGCTGGGGTATTTGCCGGTGCCGGTCATCAGGCGGCTGCTGAAACTGCGGCCGCCGATCACCAGGGGGTCGGGTGCCAGGGCCGTGCTGGGCTGGATTCCGGCAAGGGGGCTGGTGGCGGACAAATCGGGAGGTGGGGCCATGCAGCGAACGTACCGCGTGGCACTGCTCCATGCCGCGAGGCCCTCTAGCCTGCCCGCACCATTCCCTCCCCCACGTGATTCCGCTGCTGCTCGCCGCCAATCCCCTGCCGGTGGGGAGTTACGTGCCGTTCACGCCTCCGGCCCCCTCGCCCTTGGCGGGTCAGGCCTCCTTTATGGGGGAGATGGCTCCGGTTGAAACCTTCGATCCCGTGGCCCGGGCGGGTGTGCTGGCCCAGCAGATGCCGCGCCAGTGGAGTGGCACGTATCAGCCCTTTGCCGGCGGGGCGCCGCTCACCGTGGAACTCACGCTCGCCTCCGCCACGGCCCTGGGTCAGATGGTGGATGTGCGCGGGCAGATCACCGTGGGCTCGGTGTCTGCGCCGGTGCAAGGCAATCTCAATGCCAAATCTGACCAGTTGGATCTGCTGTTGCTGGGCAAGTTGGAGATGACTGGCCTTGAGCTGGGCGGTGCATTCCTGGGCTTGCAGGGTTTTGGCCTGAGCGGCTGGGTGGCCCCGAGGCTCACCAACCCCGGTGGCCAACTGGTGCTGACCCCCGTGGTTGCCTCGGCCCCCAGTGCAGGCCAGGTGATCCGCGGCCTCTGGTAATCACCGCCCTGGGGTCAGGGCCCTGGACGTACCGAACAGCAAAAAGCCGCCCCAAGGGGCGGCTTTTTCAGGCGGCGGTGCGCTCGAGCCGTTTCAGGCGTTTCTGGGCCGTGCGGTTGGCACCATCCAGTTCCAGCACCTGTTGGTAGGTGGTGCGAGCTTCATCCGGCTTTTGCTGCTTTTCCAGGGCAAAGGCCAAGTTGTTGAGGGCTACCGGGTAGTCGGCCTTGGCCTTGAGGGCTGCCCGGTAGTGCTTGATGGCTGCGGCGTAGTTGTTCTGAGCCGCCAGGGCAAAGCCCAGGGCATTCTCAATCAGCGCCTGAGCCTCCGAGGGCTCGTCTCCGGCACGTTTGGCAGCCAGCTTGAGGCTTTCAGCGGCTTGGCCATAGAGGCGCTTGCGCAATTGCACGGAGCCCAGCTCGTAGAGCTCGGCCGCCGAGCGCGGGGCGTCCTGGCCAGGGGCTTCGAGCCGGGCCAGGGCCGCTTCATCGCGACGCACCCGTAGAAGCTGCCGGGCGACAAGCACTGCTGCAGTGCCGAGCAGCAAAATCAGACCGATCAGGTAGGCCTGGGGAAGGGAAAAATCCATGGGGCCTACCTTGCCAGGCTTCAGCCCTTCGCGGCGCCCACCACGCTGGTGAAGCTGGCGGGGTCGAGCACGGCGAGCTGGGCCAGCATCTTGCGGTTCAGCTGAACATCAGCCTTCTTGAGGCCACCGATCAGGCGGCTGTAGCTCAGGCCGTTCAGGCGGGCAGCGGCGTTGATGCGGGCGATCCACAGACGACGGAAGTCGCGCTTGCGGCGGCGACGGTCGCGGTAGGCGTTGCAGAGGGCCTTCATGACCCGCTGGTTGGCGGTGCGGAACAGGGAGCCGTTGCCGCCACGGAAACCGCGAGCCAGGCGAAGGATCTTGTTGCGGCGTTTACGGGCGACGTTGCCCCTCTTGACGCGGGCCATGGGTTGATCTCAGAAAAAGGTGGAAAATCGGGGCCTGGAGCTGGCCGGTGCAGCGATCAGGCGATCAGCTGTAGGGGAGCATGGCGCGCACGTTGTCCGCATCGCGCTCGTCCACGACGGCCATGGTGCCGAGGTGGCGCTTGCGCTTGGGGCTCTTGTGATCGAGCAGGTGGTTACGGAAAGCGTGGCGGCGCATGAACTTTCCGCTGCCGGTCGCTTTGAACCGCTTGGCGGCTGCTTTGCGGGTCTTGAGCTTCGGCATTGTCTACGCGCTCGGGCACAAAGAAGGAAGGTACGACGCGGGAGTGCCTTCCGCCAACTCCCCTAGCGTCATTTCAGTTGTGACTGCGTCTCCATGGGCCCTGCCTGGCCGCACCTTGCCCGCCTCGCTGCGGGCCTGGGCTTGATTGCGCTGGGCCCGGGCCTCTCGGCCTGCCGTGCCGATGGGCTGACCCACTGGCCTGTGCCTGCCCCACCAGTGCCGTCCGCCCGCCAGCCCCTGCTGTGGGTGGCGCTGGCAGCGCACCTGGGGCCCCGCACGGCCGCAACGGCGGCTACCACCGCGCCCCTGGTGCTGGAGGGCGCCTCGGCCCCGTTGCAGGTGCTCGATGCCACCGGCCAGCGGGCCACGGGCCAGCGCCTGGCTCTGCACTGGCGTGCCGTGCCCCTGGCCG
>JBIIQU010000116.1:0-4698 GCA_044341905.1 Vulcanococcus sp.
ATCTGATCTGCCTATCGCAACGGGAAGCCTTAATGCTGTTTGGCGTATTCCAGGCCGGTCTGCTACATGAACCCATGCAAGCCTGCCTGATGAGCAAGCACGAATACAGCAGCTTTTACCATACAATGATGGCAGCACTCGCTCAGGCGGTAGCAGCACCAGACCTGGAAGCAACAAGCCTTCAGGACTGATCAACGGTGAATCTCCAGGGGCGCCGATCAATGGGTCGCCGCTGGTGCAAACCCAGGAGATTGGGTTGGCGAGGGTGGCACCGGCAACCAGTGAAGGCAAGCCATCAACAACGACTGAATCGCCAGGCAAGAGGCAACAGGCGCGAACCAGCTGCGAAACGAGGCCACCACATCTGCTGCGAACACAACCGCAGTCCACACCAGTCCGTGAAGCAACGCTGTCGGGCACAACACAGCAAACCGGTGGTTTGGCCCACCGCAGCCTGGGGATACCCCGTGGCTACGGTTCTCGGGGGATGGTGCAGGTGGAAGAACTCACGATGCTGAGGCCAACGCCAGGATCCCTTGAATCCAGGCGCCTAGAAGAGCGACCCGGAACCATGCCAACAGCCCTCTACCTGGCTGGCGGCCGCGCAGCAAGCGAATGCAGGGTGGTGCTGTTATCACCCAGTGGGGTCGAAGAAAAACGCGTCAGCACGTTGGCGGAACTGGAAACACTCAAAGCCATGGGCCTACCCCTCTGGGTGCGGCTGACAGGCATGGGCCAACCCCACGTGACCCATGCCCTGTTGAACACACTGGAGGTTCCTGAAGCCTTTCAACCCCTGTTGCTGGAGACCCCCCAGGCCACACGGGTTGATTCCTTGGGGGACGTGATTGCCGTGGTGCTCCACAGGCTTCGATTCTCGCGGGACCCCCTGGAGCTGGAAAGCGACCAGGTGAGCATGGTGCTGATGCGAAACCTGCTGATCTCCATCGAGGAAGCGCCTGGCCAAACCTCCTTTGACTCGTTGCTGGAGTGGCTGCAGAACAAAAGGCCTGCAGCAGCAGGAGATGATCTCGACGATCTCCTGCATTACATGGTGGACAACCTGCTGGATGGGATTTTTCCCATGCTGGAGCAGATGGCCAACCGCCTGGACGACCTGGAGGAAGCTGCCCTGCGGGATCCAAAGCCAAGAATCCTTGGAAAGGCCTATCAACTACGCAACAATCTGCGGCGAATACGCCAGCAACTGTGGCCACTACGCCATCAAACCCTGCTCTTCCTTCGCCAAAACCAACCCGTGATGGGCCCAGAGGGTCTGCAGGGATTCAGGGAAATGGCCCAGAATGTGGAGCAGATCTTCGAAAGCTGCGAAATTCTGCGCCATCAATGCGATGCCGTGACAGAAGCCCACATGGCGAGCACAGGAAACCGCATGAATCAGGTGATGAAAACCCTCACCATCGTGTCAACAGTGTTTGCACCCCTAACTTTCATTGCCGGCATCTACGGCATGAATTTCGACAACATGCCGGAGCTGAACTGGCGCTATGGCTACGTTGCAGCTCTGCTGCTCATGGGCATGATCGCCACAATCCAAACAATCTGGTTAAGGAAGCGTGGCTGGTTTGAAGACTGGACCGCAACGCGACGCTGATGGGAGCAACCCAGGCATGGCAGAGTAGCCATGAAGACCAATCAATCAATCGAGAACTGAGCTGGCTCAGGTTCAATCAAAGAGTACTGGAGCTGGCAAGAGACCCATCAACGAAATTGCTGGAGCAAGCCAAGTTCAGCGCCATCTTCAGCAATAATCTCGATGAGTTTTTCATGGTGCGTGTTGCAGCCCTGAAGTGTCGGGTTGCAATTGGTCTGGAGTGCCCAGGCGCTGTTGGGGGCACGGCACTCGAGCGACTCCATGGAATCCACGAAAGGCTGCTGCCCTTGCTGGAGCAGCAGCAGCTCCATCTCAAGGAACAGCTGCAGCCTCAACTGGCCAGCCGGGGGGTGCTGCTGCTCAACTACAAGGATCTGACACGCCGACAAAAAGACTGGGCACAGAGCTACTTTCTGACGCAAATCAGGCCGATCCTGACGCCAAGGGTGATCGAGCCAGGCGAACCATGGCCGTTCATCAGCAATCTCAGCTTGAATCTCGCCGCCTTGATCAGCAAGCCAGGAAGCCAGCGGCAGCAGCTGGCGCGGATCAAGGTGCCAACCAAGAGTTGCCCACGATTCATCCAGCTTCCTGCTGATCTACACGGGGGACGTCGTCCAGAACCCATCGCCATACTCATTCCACAAGAACAGCTGATCGCGATCAACCTTGGTCGGCTGCTCCCGGGGGTGAAGATCCACACCTGTCACCTGTTCCGCGTAACAAGGGATGCCGACCTGGAATTGCGAGAGCAGGATGCCGATGATCTCCTCGAAGCCCTCGAGAAGGGGTTAAGGAAAAGGCAGAGCGGGGGTGAGGTGGTGCGGCTTGAGATTGATCACACCATGCCCAAGGGCATGGTGTTGGATCTGATGCACAAGATGAATCTGAAACCAACAGACCTGTATCCAGTGAAGGGGCTGCTGGCAGCGGACGATTTGATGGAACTCATGGGGCTGCCTGTCCGCGATTTGAAAGACCCACCTTGGCGAGGCGTCACGCCAAAGCCACTCAGACGAGCGCAGCAGAGCCTGCTGGAGGACGGCTCACTGAATCCCAACAGGTTCGAGAGCATCTTCTCGGTGCTGCGCCGCGGCGACGTGCTGCTGCATCACCCCTTCGATCTGTTCGCCACCTCCGTGGAGGAGTTCATCAATCAGGCCGCCGACGACGCCTCGGTGCTGGCCATCAAGATGACCCTTTACCGCGTCTCCAAGGACTCACCGATCATCAAGGCCCTGATCCGCGCCGCTGAAAACGGCAAGCAGGTGATGGCCTTGGTGGAACTCAAGGCCCGTTTCGACGAGGACAACAACATCCAGTGGGCCCGCCAGCTGGAGCGCTCTGGCGTGCACGTGGTGTACGGCGTGCTGGGCCTCAAGACCCACACCAAAATCACCCTGGTGGTGCGCAAGGAGAAGGAGCGCCTGCAGGGCTACTGCCACATTGGTACTGGCAACTACAACTCCAAAACCGCCCGTCTCTACACCGACCTGGGCCTTCTCAGCAGCCGCCAGGACCTGGTGGACGACCTGGTGGACTTGTTCAACTACCTCACCGGCTTCTCCAAGCAGCAGAATTTCCGCCGCCTGCTGGTGGCTCCGGTCACGCTGCGACGCAGCATGGAGGCCCTGATCGAGCGGGAAACGCAGCACGCCCTCGACGGGCGCACGGCCCACATCAAGGCCAAGATGAATGCCCTGGTGGATCCCCGCATCATCGCCCTGCTCTACCAGGCCTCCCAGGCCGGCGTGCAGATCGACCTGGTGGTGCGGGGCATGTGCAGCCTGCGCCCGGGCGTGGCGGGCGTGAGTGACAACATCCGGGTGCGCAGTGTGATCGGGCGCTTTCTCGAGCACTCACGGCTGTTCTGGTTCGCCAATAGCGGAAAGCCGGACGTGTTTCTCGGCAGTGCCGACTGGATGCCGCGCAATCTCGACAGACGGATTGAAGCCGTAACGCCCATTGACGCGCCCGAGTTGAAGCAACGGTTGGAACAACTCCTGGATCTTTACCTGCAAGGCAAGGCAGGAACATGGACGATGGGCAGCGATGGATCCTACTGGCGTGAAACAACGGAGCAAGATTCTATCCATTCCCAGGATCTTCTAATGGATCACCACAAACAACATTGAGGGATACCAGAAACAGCGATCTCAGCCTAAAGGAGTTGCCCCTTACTCACCTTCAGTTGCGACCACAGGGAACGAATCTGAGCATAGGCATCCTCTTGGGAGATTTTGCCATTGGCCTGAAGACCGACAATGAGACCAACTCTGTCAGCGAACTGTTCAAGGTTCTGATGAAAAGCGAGGCGCTCTGGAGTCCAGTCTTCCCCGTGATAAGCACTGAAGGCTTCCAAGGGGGAACGGATGCCGGGATCACCATCAGAAGATGGACGGGCTGGGTGGGTCAAGGCGTGGGGCCCGTGGTAGCACAGTAGTTTAACGCGACCGTAACGAAAGAATGAGCAACAGCGAGAAGAAGGGGGTCAACCAAACCGACCAGACACATAGTCTTGGGTGGCCTGCTGTTGCGGTGCATTGAAGATTTGCTCTGTCGGCGCGTATTCCTCAAGGCAGCCCACTTTGCCTTCACCATCAGCGCGGGTGCTGACATTGAAGAAACCAGTCATGTCACTCACCCTGACAGCCTGCTGCATATTGTGAGTCACAATCACAATCGTATAGCTCTTCTTCAGCTCATGCATCATCTCCTCAATCTTCAAGGTGGAGATAGGATCCAGGGCGGAGCAGGGCTCATCCATCAGAATCACCTCCGGCTCAATCGCGATGGCCCGGGCAATACAGAGGCGCTGCTGCTGTCCGCCAGAGAGGGCGTAGCCGCTCTCCTTCAGCTTATCCTTGGTTTCATCCCAGATGGCGGCTTTACGAAGAGAACGCTCAACGAGCTCATCCATATCGCCATTGAAGCCATTGATGCGAGCACCAAAGGCGATGTTCTCGTAGATGCTCTTGGGAAATGGGTTGGGTTTCTGAAACACCATGCCGATTCGTCGTCGCACCTCAACAGGGTCCACACCTCGGGCATAGAGATCCTGGCCATCAAAGAGGACGCGACCC
>JBIIQU010000117.1:0-4684 GCA_044341905.1 Vulcanococcus sp.
TTTCCACCTCATCTTCAAATCGCCACTGGCTCCAGCGCCGCAATCGCTCGGCCTGGGTGGCGATGGCTTGGAGGTCGTCGTGGCTCCAGTGCCGTGCGGCGAGCCATTGCTCCAGGGCGGCTTCGCTGGCCACACCGTCCGCCTGGATGCGACTGGCGATCAGGGCCAGCTCCTCTTCCGGGGTGAGCTCGATGGTGGCCGCAACCGCGTCCTCCACCACGGCCCGGGCCAGGTCGCGGCTGAGCCCATGGCGCAGGATCAGCCGATTGGCCTCGTCTGCCGATAGCAGCGGTTGGCCGGGGCTCAGGGCGATCACCGCCGTTGCCGTCACGCCGGAGAGGGTGTTGATCGTCATGGGGTGAGCTCCTGCACCGGCAGTCCCAGCCGCTGCAGGGCCTGGCCCATCAGCTCCAAACCGCGGTGGCGGGAGTAGTGCTGCCGCGCATGGGCTAGCGCCGTTGTGCTGACGTGCCGCCAGAGGTCGTCGTCCACCAGGAGCCTCTCGATCTGCTCCACCCAGTCGTCGAGTTCCTTGGCGATCAGCACCTCCTCGCCGTGGCGCAGTTCGGTGCCCTCGGCGGCGATCGGGCTCAGCACCTGGGGGGTGCCCCGGGCCAGGGCTCCCACCACCTTGCCCTTGAGGCCGGCCCCTGCCCTCAGCGGCACCACCAACAGCCGATGGCTGTCGTAGACGCTGGCGGTATCCGCCACCCAGCCCCGCACCCGGACCCCCGGCTGCTGGCCCCAGGCCTGGGCCAGCTCTGGATCGAGGCCGCTGCCATAGAGGTGCAGCTCCAGCTGGGGGTGGCGTTGCCGTAGGCGCGGCCACAGGTCTGCCAGGAAAAAGGCCACGGCATCGCCGTTGGGGGGATGGGTGTAACTGCCCAGAAAGGCCAGGCCTTCGCGGCCCTCCGGCGAGGGGGGCTGCGCCACGCAGTCCACCACCCAGGGGCAGGCTGCCGTGGGGGCCCGGCCCAAGGTTTCTGCCTCGATCAGCCGGCGCTCCACAGCGCTGTAGCTGAGGGTGAGATCCACCATCCCGATCGCTTCGAGTTCTTCGCGGCGGGTGCTGGCCACGCTGGCCCTGGCCTGCTCGTGGGCTTCGCCATCCAGGCCCGCAGTCCGCAGCTGGCGCAGTTCGCGTAAGTAATGAAGATCGGCCGTGCAGAACAGCAGCCGTGCCCGCGGCGCATGCTCCCGGATGGCGGCCATGTGGTCGCGCACCGTGGTGTAGCGCACCAGGTAGAGCAGCTGGAATTCATGGCCCCGCTGGCGCAGGAACTGCTCCACGGAGAGCACAAACGGGGCGTGGATGCTCTCAATGCCCTGGCGCTGCAGGGCCTCGCTGTAGTCCCCCAGCCAGGCCAGGTTCGCTGGGAGGAAGGTGACCTTCCAGCCGAGCTCCTGCAGCAGACCCATTTCCGTGATGGCGGCCTGGCTGCCGGCATCCCGATCGGGCCGCGGCGGGGCATGGTCGAGCACCAGCACCCGACCCACGATCCCCCGGTCTTTGATGCATTCGGCGGCTGCCTTGGAGGGCGGGCCCGATGGTTGGAAGGCGTGCTGCCACTTGCGCTGAAACAGGGGCGCATGCTCCAGCTGCAGGCGCTTGCTGCCCTCCGGGTTGCCCGTGTCGATGCCGCAGGTGGTGCCCTCGTGGTGGATCACCCGGGCGAGGGGGGCACAGCGAACGCGCAGTTGCAGGGCCTGCACCTGGAAGGCCAGGTCGGTGTCCTCGAAGTAGGCCGGGGCAAAGTCGGCGCTGAACCCCCCCAGCTGCTGCCACACCGCCAGCCGGATGGCCAGGCAGGCCGCGCTCACGTAATCCACCTGGCGGGTGTAGCTGACCCTGGGGTCGTAGGGATTGCCGCCGCGCCCGTAATTCCACGGCTGGCCATCGCCCCACACAATCCCTCCCGATTCCTGCAGTCGGCCGTTGGGAAAGATCAGCTGGGCTCCGGTGATCCCCGTATCCGGCCACAGCGAGAAGGGCGCGAGGAGTTCTTCCAGCCAGCGGGCACAGGGCTCGGTGTCGTTGTTGAGCAGCACCACAAACGAGCCCCGGGCCAGGGCCACGCCGCTCTGGCAGGCCTGGTTGAAGCCCTGGGCCCTGTCATGGCGCACCAGGCGGACACCCCGCAGGTCCCGATTGAGGGCCTCGCTGGTGCCGTCGGCGCTCCCGTCGTCCACCACGATCAGTTCCATGGCCACCCGGGTGGGGGCGTAGGCGATTGCCAGCAGGCAGCGGCGGGTGACGCCGTAGTGGTTATGGGCCGGGATCACCACCGACACCAGTGGGGCGTCGCTGCAGGGCACCTGCACTGGAGGTTCCAGCGGCGCCACCGGGCTGGCTGGCGTGTAGCCCTGCACCACCAGCCGATGCAGACGGGGTAGGTCGGGCGGTAGCGGCGCCTCGCCCGCCTCCGCCCACCGCAGCCAGGTGCTGAGGCTGCGGTGCTGCTCCAGCACCAGGGGGTGCAGGTGGTCGGGGAAGGGCGGCCGGCCGTGCTCCAGCAGGACTGGCCAGGGGGTGAGCTGGAACGGCGTGAAGGCAATCCGCTCATCCAGGCTGTGGCCCCCCTCATCCCGCAGTTCCAGGTGATGGGGCCGGCCATCGCAGGCCTCGGGGGGGATCACGCCATGCACATGGCCGTGGCCGTCGCTGCGCAGCTGCACAGAGGCTCGGCCGTCCACCAGCAGCTCCAGGCGGGCATGGGGATCCCCCCAGCCGTAGATCACCGGGCCTTCGAGGCCATGCAGTCCGCCCCTGCTAACGCCGCCCTGCCCTCGGCGGTGCAATTGCTCCAGGCGGCGATAGCGCTCCGGGTTGAGCCGCTGGGGACTGCCACTCAGCTCCACCGGGCCATCGGGGGTGTCGAGGAAGGCCCGGAGCACACTGCCGGTGCCCCGGGGCGGCAACTCCCGCTCCAGGGGGCCCTGCAGCACGAAGCCGCAGGGGAGCGTCAGCCCTTCCCGCTCCAGGTCATCGCGGTGGGTGTGGGCCGGCACCACCGCCAGGGGCCAGGTGCGGCCGGGCTGGAGCAGATCCTCCAGCACCAGGCGCACCAGCAGGGGGGCGGGGGCGGCTGTGGGCGGCACTGGGCAGGCCCAGCCACTCAGGGCGTCAGCGGTGCTCAGATCGTCGAGCTGCCCCGCCCAGGAACCCCGCTGGTGGGGGGCAATGGCAGCCGGCAGGCTCGACGGCACGGGGTACGCCCTTCATCGCATCAACACATCCACAAACTGATGAAGGGCCCTGGCGTTGGGCCCCTCCTGATGCAAGTGCGCGCAATGAAGGGCGTAGAAGCGGTGCGACATCAACCCCTGGGGGGTGAGCCCGAGCTGGGGATCTGGCTGTCGCTGGACAGCCTGCTGGAGCTGCCCTTGCCGGCTTCGGCCCAATTGGAGCTGTGGCGCCGTTTGCTGGCGGAGCTGGGCCCCAGCGACAGCAGTGCCCAGGACGAGTGCCGCGTGGCCTTGCTGGCGGCCCTGTGTGAACAGGAACCCCTGCAGGGGTGCCACAGCCTGGAACGCGGCTCCTGGCAGGAGGGCCGCGGGGCGTGGCAGGCGGCGTTGGAGCACCACGGCCAGCTTTTGGCGCTGCGACCCGCGACCGCCACGGCGGCCATGGCGCGGCTCATGGAGGGGCTGATCCAGATGCTCGCCCGCCTGGATCAGGCCCTCACCCATCGCCAATGGCGGCCGCCGGCCTCACCGCGGGAGAACGCCGAGGTCCATGGCCTCGCCGCGGAACTGTTGCTGGCGATCCGTGGCCTTGGCGGGCCCCTGCCGGCTTGGTTCGCAGTGGTGGAGGAGGGGCTGCTGCGGCGTGGAGCCCTGGCCCTGCTGCAACAGGCCGATGGCGAATGCCGCCGCCAGGGCATCGCCCTGCTGCTGCGGCTGGCGCAGCTCCAGCCCGTGCCGGAGTGGCTGCCGGCACGCCTGGAGCTGGCGGTGCTGAGCCTGCTGGCGGATCTGGACCAGAGCAGCCATCCCGCCGCTGATCTCCTGGCCCTGGTGGCTGTTCTGGCCCCCTTAGGCAGCCTGGTGGAAGCCCCACAGATCCGCCTGCAGGTGCAGGACGCCATGGTCCTGGCGGAGGGTTGCTTGGCTCTGGAGGTGGCGTCCCTGCAGGAGCAGCCCCGTGGCACTGCGGTGGAACCTGAACAGATCAAGGTCCTTGTGCGCGATTGGCTGGACGATCACCCCGCCTCAGAACTGGCCGTGGAGCTGGACCTGGTGTGGATCCCCGGGGCACGGCCCCTGCCCCACAGCCCGGGCCAGCTGGCCCTCAACCTGGCGGCGGTGGTGCCAGACGGTGGCAGCGATCTCCCGCAGTTGGAGCTGGTGCTCGCGGCTTTTTTTGAGCCCCTGGTGGCGGCTGGCCGCGGCCACGGCTGGCGCCTGCGGCAGCCGGCCGCCAGCCTGCTCAGCTCGCTTCGCCAGCTGTGGAGCGCCGGTGGTTCCCTCACCGGGCCGGACTGCCGGGTGCTGGCCGCGGCCCAGGGCCTGTGGCAGCGCTGGGGTGGTCCGGGAGTGCTCGGCGCCGTCCAGCTCCCGCCGGGCTGGCCGCCGGCTCGGCTGGAGCCGGGGTGTTGCCTTGTGCAGCCCTCCTCTGTGCAGCTGGCCTGCTTGCGCTCCTGGTTGCTGGACCGCGAGCGCTTGGAGCAGGCCCTGGCCTTGA
>JBIIQU010000118.1:0-4674 GCA_044341905.1 Vulcanococcus sp.
CAGCGGCGATCGCATCAGCGGCGTGACCCTGGCCAACGGCCAGACCTTGGCGGGGTCCCTCGTGGTGGGGGCCGATGGGCGCCAGTCGTTGGTGCGCCAACGGGCGGGACTGCACCTGCAAACCTCAAGCCCCGAGATCGATGTGCTGTGGTTTCGGATGCCTGCCCCACCCCGCCTGCTGCAGCGCAACTGTTTCCTGACCCTGGTGGCCGGCGGCCACATCGCCAGCGCGTTTGTGGCCCCCAACGGTGAGCTGCAACTGGGCTGGGTGCAGCAACACCCCGGTGAGCCGCTGGCACCGGGTGGATCCTGGGTGGAGGCCTTCGCCGCCCTCGCGCCCGCCTGGCTGGCGGAGCACCTCCGCGCCCAGGCACCCGCGCTGCAGGGCCCCATCCGCCTGGGTGTCCAGGTGGGATTGGCCCCCCGGTGGCACCGGCCGGGCCTGTTGCTCTTGGGCGATGCGGCCCATCCGATGAGCCCGATACGGGCCCAGGGGATCAACATGGCCCTACGCGACAGCTGCGTAGCCGCACGGGAGTTGATCAGCCTGTGGCGGGCGAACACCGCAGCAGGCGCTCATGCCGCACCCGAAACTGAGGCCCTGGATCGCACCTTGGAGCGGATTCAGGCCCTGCGCCAACCGGAGATCAGGGCGATGCAACGGCTCCAACGGGCGGAAGCACGCCAGGGCCACCTGATTGCCAGCCAGCCCCTGCTGCGCCACGCCCTGGCCGCCTTGGCCCCTGTGGCCGGACCTGTAGCCCGCTGGAGCTGGAGACGCCGCCAACAGCCCCTGCGCCTGGGCCTGAGCGGAAGCCTGCCGTCAGCGGTGCTCCACTGATCCCCCGGGGGAATCGAGCTGAGCCGACAACATCTCCACCACCACGTCTGCCAGACATCGACCGGAATGATCCGCTCGCCGCTGCAGGAGCTCAATCATCTCAGCCGGCAACTCCAGCTCCAATCTGCGTGGGAACAGGCTGGGGTCCAACTCCATCATGAGTTGAAGCCACCGAGTAAGACCATCAGCCAGCAATCACAGTCAGGGCTTTTTAGAGGTGACATCTAAATCGTAAGCACCTTTATGCCTCAGGTAAAAACGAACAGCCTCGGCAAGAATCGAACCAAGACTTTTGCCCTCGAGGATACCCAAGAGCTTGAGCGCCCGATGATCTTCATCGGCCACCGCGATGGTAATCCGGGGCATTGATGGGCATTAATTCCTACGCCCATGGTATCCCCGAAAGGTCAGACCCTGAACGCATTTACTGCATTTGCACTCATGCATAAATGCAGCATTTCCACCACATCAGTCATGATTTCGTGCCTTGCTTTTCGTGGCAACAACACTTGACGGCACGCATAAAAAAGCACCAGCCGAAGCTGGTGCCCTGGGCGGCTGCAGCGCAGCCTTTCGCTTGGAGGGAGATCAGCGCACGAACAGCATTTCCTGGTAGGTGGGGAAGGGCCAAGCGGTGTCATCCACCAGCACCTCAAGGCCATCCACCGCAGCCCGCAGCTCACCCATCAAGGGCATCAGCTGATCGGCGCAGTGGCGCATGTGGGCGATGGCACCGTGGGGAGCGGAAGCGAGGGCGGTTTCCAGGGCAGTGGCGCGATCCAGCACTTGCTGGTTGAGGGCGGCGATCTGCTGGGCCACAGCGCGGGAGGGAGACAGGCCAATCGACTCCTGCTCCTGCAGGGATCCAGCCAGCTCGCCGAGGTAGGCGGTGACCGCGGGATACACCTGGGTGCGGGCCATGCGCAGGGCCAACTTGGCCTCCACTTCAATGGCCAGGCAGTACTGCTCGGCGTACACCTCGAAGCGGCTCTCCAGCTCCACCGGGCTCAGCACGCTGTGGCGGGCGAACAGATCGCGCACCTCCGGGCGCTGGAGCACCGGCAGGGCATCGGCACTGGTGCGCAGGTTCTCGAGGCCACGCTCGTGCACAGCCTTGTGATGCCACTCGCTGGAGTAGCCATCGCCGCCGAAGATCACGTTGCCGTGGTCTTGGGTGATCTGCTGCAGCACGGCGAAGGCCGCCGATTCCACACTTTCACCGGCCGCCAGACGGCCCTCCAATTGATCGGCCATCCAACCAAGGGAGTCGGCCAGGATCGTGTTCAGGGCCACCAGCGGACCAGCCACAGACTGACCCGAGCCCACGGCACGGAACTCGAAGCGGTTGCCGGTGAAGGCAAACGGGGAGGTGCGGTTGCGATCGCCGGCATCCTTGGGGAATTCCGGCAGGCTGTCCACGCCCAGGAGCATCACACCGCCGCTGGCGGAGCTCTTCAGCTCACCAGCCTTGATCTGGTTGAACACATCCTCGAGCTGGCTGCCGAGATACATGGAAATGATCGCCGGAGGAGCCTCGTTCGCACCCAGGCGATGGTCGTTGCTGGCGGTGGCGATTACAGCCCGCAGCAGGGGGCCGTATTGGTGCACACCCCGAATCACACCACCGCAGAACAGCAGGAACTGCATGTTCTCGTGGGGGGTGTGGCCGGGATCCAGCAGGTTGCCCTGGGTGCTGTTGCCGATCGACCAGTTCACGTGCTTACCGCTGCCGTTCACGCCGGCGAAGGGCTTCTCATGCAGCAGGCAGGTGAAGCCGTGGCGCTTGGCGGTGCTCTTCAGCACCGTCATGATCAGCTGCTGGTGATCGGTGGCCACGTTGGCGGCCTCGTACACCGGAGCAATCTCGAACTGGCCAGGAGCCACCTCGTTGTGGCGGGTCTTGGCCGGCACGCCCAGGCGGTAGAGCTGATCCTCCACGTCCTGCATGAACACCTGGACACGCTCGGGGATGGCGCCGAAGTAGTGGTCATCGAACTGCTGACCCTTGGCCGGCGGTGCCCCGAACAGGCTGCGACCAGCGAGCTGCAGGTCGGGCCGCAGGGACATGAAGGCGTTGTCCACCAGGAAGTATTCCTGCTCTGCACCACAGCTGGAGTTGATGGGCGCCACCTCCTGGTTGCCCAGGAGCTTGAGCAGGCGCTGAGCCTGGGAATTCACCGCCGCGTTGGAGCGCAGCAGCGGGGTCTTCTTGTCGAGGGCCTCACCGGTCCAGGACACGAACACGGTGGGGATGCAGAGGGTCACCCCATTGGGGGTGCGCATCAGCCAGGCAGGGCTGGTGACGTCCCAGGCGGTGTAACCACGGGCCTCGAAGGTGGAGCGCAATCCACCGTTGGGGAAGGAGGAGCCGTCGGGCTCGCCCTGGACGAGCAACTTGCCGGTGAACTCGGTGATCGCCCGCCCATCGCCCTTGGGCACGATGAAGCCGTCGTGCTTCTCAGCGGTGAGGTTGGTGAGCGGGTAAAAAACGTGGGCGTAATAGAGGGCACCACGGCTGGTGGCCCACTCCTTCATCGCCATGGCCACGGAATCGGCCACTGAGGGATCGAGCTTGCCGCCCTCGCGGATCGTCTTCTGGATCGACTTGAACACGCTGCGGGGCAGCGCCTCCTTCATCTTGTCGAGGGTGAAGACGTCACTGGCCCAGATCTCGCTGAGGGCCGGAGCCGGCTGGACGGCCGCAGGCTTGCGACGCTGAATGGTCTGAAGGGCAGCGAAGCGCTCAGGGCTGGGCATTTTGATCAGGATCCAATGGGACTATGGAAGGGCGCCACGGCGCCCTTTTTGGTATCAGCGGATACCATTTTAAAGGCTGATTCAGCCGGGGGCCGCAGGGTGCGCCAGCAGCCGCTGGCGGTGCTCACTTCCACCCCGATGCCCACGGGCTCGGCGCTCACGTTGGTCAGCCACCAGCTCTGGGCCTCGGCCCAGGCGGCATCAAGCGAGTCATAGAGATCGTCCAGCACGGGGTGGGGCACCCCCTGCTGATCCACCAACCGGTACCACCGGGGGGATGGGGCCATCACCATCGCCAACACCTAGGAACGGACCAAAACCTGATCGAAACCAGGGCCAGGCGCTGTCACAGCGGCTGCCGTTTCGGCACACACCAATAGATCAGGGCCAGCACCTGCAGCAGCCAGCCCAACCCCAACGCCACCCCCAGCCAGGGCCGCGTCTCGGGCACCAGCACCAGCCACACCACGCCGTAGCCCAGGCTCACCGCCAGAGAGAGGGAGAGGGCCACGATCGCCACCACCCGGCCCCAGCGGCGGTGTCCCAGCAGCCCCAGGCTGGCGATCACACCCAACACCAGGGCCGGAAGCACCCCGGCCAAACCCACCACCAAGGTGGCCGTGGCGAGGGGCCCATCGCTGAAGATCCAGGCCACCAGCACAGGCATCGCCACCGCGTTCGCCACCAGCCCCACAAGGGCCAGCAGCCGATCCAGGCGGAGGGGAGACACCATGCAAAGAGGGGAAACAATCAGGCCTGTTGCAAACGCGGCACCGCCTGCGACGCCAGTCCGGCGTGGCGCAGGGTGCGCCAGTCACCCTTCAGGGTGCTCACCTCCACGCCGAACTGCTGGGCCACCACGGTTTGGATGACGCAGGCATCGGCCAACTCGGGGATCAGACCCTTGGCCTCACACCAGAGCAGCGCGGCCTCCTGGGCCGCCTCCAACGACTCGAACAGGTCATCGAGCTCAGGGTGGGGCAACCCCTGGCCATCCAGCAACCGGTAGACGCGGGAGGAGCAATGAGCCATTTTCCAAGGCTGATGCACACAAAGGGGAAGGGGCGTCGCCTTCA
>JBIIQU010000119.1:0-4657 GCA_044341905.1 Vulcanococcus sp.
TAGCAGTGCTGATCGGGCCCATTGATCCAATAGAGCCGGCCATCCGCATCGATGAAATGACGATCCCGTCGTTGCTTGATGCGTGCCATGGGCAGCTGTGGCGTCTGTTCTTCTGCTAGCCACGGCGGCCCCCTGTGGCCGCTGGGGGACGAAATCAGAACCCCGCCACAAATGGCGCCACCCCCTGGTGACGACTCGTATGGTGGGCACGACGTCGAGCGGCCTGAGGACCTCCGGCCCCTTTCATGAACACCATCGACGAGCACATCGCCAAGGACCAGACCGAAATCGAAGCGGCCAAGGCGGTCGGCGACGAGGCCAAGGTGCGTCACCTCGAAGAGGAACTCAAGGGCCTCGAGGAGTACAAGGCCCATCACCCCGAGGACAAGCACGACCCCAGCTCCCTGGAGGTGTACTGCGACCTCAACCCGGAAGCTCCCGAGTGCCGCGTTTACGACGACTGAGCCTTTCGGCCCAGCCGTTGCGTCTCAGATCCCCAGCTCCCGCCAGGTTGCGGCGAGGAGCTGGTCCAGATTTTTCGAGGTGGCCGCAGAGATCGCCATCACGGGCCGGCCGCAGTGGTCGCTGGCCTGCTGAAGCCGCTCCTCCAGCTCCTCATCCAGTAGCAATTCGGTCTTGTTGAGCGCCACCAGGCAGGGCCGCTCATCGAGACCATTGCCATAGGCGGCCAGCTCCTGCTCCACCACGGCCAGGTCCCGCACCACATCCTCGGAGCTGGCATCCACCAGATGGATCAGCAGCCGGGTGCGCTGGATGTGGCGCAGAAAGTCGTGGCCCAGGCCAGCGCCCTGGGCGGCCCCCGCAATCAGGCCAGGAATATCGGCGAACACGGTGCCATCGCCGGTAGGACGGCGCACCACCCCCAGGTTGGGCACCAGGGTGGTGAAGGGGTAGTCGGCAATCTTGGGCCGGGCGGCGGAGAGCACGGAGATCAGGGTGCTCTTGCCGGCGTTGGGCAGGCCAATGATGCCCACCTCCGCCAGCAGCTTGAGCTCCAGCTGCAGGTTCCACTCCTCCCCCTCGCGGCCCTCGGTGCACTTCTCGGGAGCGCGGTTGCGGTTGCTGAGGTAGTGGGCATTGCCGAGGCCGCCGCGGCCACCGGCGGCCACCAGCAGCCGCTGGCCCTTCTCGGTGAGATCGCCCAACAGGATGTTGGTGCGCAGGTCGCGCACCTCCGTGCCACAGGGCACCTTGATGGTGAGGTGGTCGCCGCTGGCGCCGCTGCTCTTGTTGGGGCCGCCGCGGCGGCCCTCTTGGGCTTCAAACAAGCGCTTGTATTTGAAGTCGAGCAGGGTCTGGAGGTTCACATCGGCCTCCAGCCACACATCGCCCCCCCGGCCGCCATCCCCCCCAGAGGGGCCGCCGGCGGGCACGTACTTCTCGCGTCGGAAGGCCACGATGCCGTCGCCGCCGCGGCCGGCGCGCACCGCAATGCGGGCCTGATCAATGAACTGCATTTGAGCAACCCTAGGATCGGGCCCTCGAGAAGGCCCGTCTTGGCAGAGGTTCGCTTCCAGCAGGTCAGCAAAACCTATCCGCCCAGGCGGGGAAGCGCACCGGTGGAGGTGCTGCGGCAGCTGGATCTGGCCATCGCAGACGGAGAATTCCTGGTGCTGGTGGGACCATCGGGCTGCGGCAAGAGCACGCTCTTGCGGCTGCTGGCAGGCCTGGAAACCCCAACCTCCGGGGAGGTGTTTGTGGGGGATCGCTGCGTCACCGGCCTGCGCCCCGCCCAGC
The DNA here is from genome assembly GCA_044341905.1 of Vulcanococcus sp. Taxonomy (GTDB): domain Bacteria; phylum Cyanobacteriota; class Cyanobacteriia; order PCC-6307; family Cyanobiaceae; genus Vulcanococcus. The sequence goes on from JBIIQU010000119.1 coordinate 1,759, forward strand.
GGGATGTGGCCATGGTGTTCCAGAGCTACGCCCTGTATCCCCACCTCACCGTGGCGGACAACATCGGCTTCGGCCTGCGCCGGCAACGGGCCCGCACGCCCTTGCAGCAATTGGGCGACAGCCTGCACCGCGCCAGCCGCCAGCTGCCTGCCCCCCTGCGCTTCCCCTCCAGCCGCGAAAGCCGGATTGAGCAACGCATCCGCGACGTAGCCGAAACCCTGGAGCTGGGGGGACTGCTCGACCGGCTGCCCAAGGAACTCTCCGGCGGCCAGAAGCAGCGGGTGGCCCTGGGGCGCGCCATCGCCCGCCAACCGGCGGTGTTTCTGATGGATGAACCCCTCAGCAACCTCGACGCCAAGCTGCGCACCGGCACCCGCGCCCAGATCGTGGAGCTGCAGCGCCGGCTCGGCACCACCACCGTGTACGTGACCCACGACCAGGTGGAGGCCATGACCATGGGCCACCGCATCGCCGTGCTCAACCGGGGCTGCCTGCAGCAGCTCGGCACACCGATCGAGCTCTACCAGTGGCCCTCGAACCTGTTCGTGGCGCAGTTCATCGGCAGCCCCCCGATGAATCTGTTGCCGGTGCTCAGCGTGGGCGGCGGCCAGCTGCAGCTGGGCAGCAAGCGCTTCCTGCCGGAGGCCCCCATGGCCGAAGCCCTGAACCGCTGGCATGCCTCGGGCCAGCCGGAGGCCCTCACCGGCGGTCTGCGGGCCGAACACCTGAAACTGGCCCCTGCCACCAATCGCAACCTGGCCGCTGAAGTGAGCCACAGCGAGGCCCTTGGCAATGAGCAACTGCTCACCTGCCGCCTGCTGGAAGGGGATCACCTGGTGCAGCTGCGGGCCGAGCCAGACCAAACCCTGGTGCCGGGTCAGACGGTGCACCTGGAGGTGGACCCCAGCGGCTGGCGCCTGTTCGATGCCAGTGGGGAAGCCATCCCCCGGCCAGAGCCCCTGGTGGCTGTGGCCAGTGGCCCGGAACCGCTGCTGCCCCAGCTCGGCTGATGGCCTATCTGGGCCAGATCACACTGCAGCCCTGGCCCCCATCGCCCTGGTCGGCATCGCTCACCCGCTCCACGTAGGGCACGCCGGCCAGCCACTCCCGCAGGCCGCGCTTGAGCTTGCCGGTGCCGATGCCATGGATCACCCAGAGCGGGCCATTGGCCACGCGCAACTGTTCCTCCACGGCGGCCTCCGCCTCATGCACCCGCATGCCGCGCACGTCCACGGTGTTGCGCTCGGTGCGCACCTGGGGGCCGCGGCTGGCGGGATTGCGGCGGCTCTTGATCGCCACCTGCGCTTTGATCGGCTCCGGTGGGGACGGCTTTTCACCGTGGAGCCCCTCGATGGCCGAGAGCTCGAGGTTGAGCCGCATCACGCCACAGCGCACGGTGAGTTCGCGGCCATCGTCGGAGAGGGCCAGCACCTCGCCCGCCTTGCCCAGGGACAGCACCCGCACCCGATCCCCCAGCTGCGGCAGCCAGCCGCGGTGCTCGCGCCGTTCCGGCACAGGGCGGTGCTGCTGCTCGAGCTTCTTGAGGCGCTGGCCGGCCTGGCGGGCCGACTCGCCCAGGGCCGCGGTATCCACATCCCGGCCCTGGCGCAACCGACGGATGATCCGCCGCACCTCCTTCTGGCCATCACGAATCGAGCGTTCCAGCTGCTGGCGGCGCTGCTCCTGCAGCTCGGCGCTCTGATCCTTCTGCTGCTGCCAGCGCTGCAGCAGCTCCTCGTGCAGCAGTTCCGTGCGCGCGAGAAGGGCAGCGGCCTCCTCGGCGGCCTCCTGCTGGCGCTGGCGCTGGTTCTCCAGCCCCGCAATCACCTGGTTGAGTTCCCCCTCCCCGCGAGGGGCCAGCAACTGCTGGGCCTCATCCAGCACGGCTCCCTCCAGCCCCAGCCGTGCGGCAATGGCCAGGGCATTGCTGCGGCCGGGGATGCCCCACTGCAGGTGATAGGTGGGTGAGAGGGTCTCCACGTCGAACGCCACGGAGGCGTTCTCGAACCGCGCATCGTTGTATTTGAGCGCCTTGAGCTCCCCGAAGTGGGTGGTGGCAATCGTGAGCCGGGCCCGCTCCGCCAGTTGCCGCAGCAGGGCAATGGCCAGGGCTGTGCCCTCGGTGGGATCGGTGCCGGCCCCCACCTCATCCAGCAGCACCAGCGAAGCACCGGCGGTGGCCGCCAGGTCGCTGCCTGGGGGCGGCAAGGCCTCGAGGATGCGCGCAATCCGGCGGATGTGGCCGCTGAAGGTGGAGAGGTTCTGCTGCAGCGACTGCTCATCGCCGATATCCGCCAGCACCTGGGCGCACCACGGCAGGCGGGGCATGCCGCTACAGGGCAGGAACAGGCCGGCGCGCGCCATCAGCGCCGCCAGGCCCACGCTCTTGAGGGTCACGGTTTTGCCGCCGGTGTTCGGGCCCGTGATCGCCACAACCCGCAGCTGGGAGCCCACCGTGACGGCCACGGGCACCACCGGATGGCCCTGCTGGCGCCGCTCCTGCCAGAGCAGCAGGGGATGGCGCAGGCCCTCCAGCACCAGCGGGGCCAAGGCATCGGCCTCCAGCTCAGGGCGCACCGCCCCCAGCCAGGCGCCATAGCGGGCACGGGCCACGCCGGCATCGAGCTGAACCAGCACCCGCTGCAGGTGGGAGAGGGCCTCCTGCTCGGCGGCCACCAAGCCGCTGAGCTCCTGCAGCACCGCCAGCTCCGCCTCGCGCTCGTCCCCTTCGAGCTGGCGCAGGCGGTTGCCCAGGGGGATCACCGCCTGGGGCTCGATGAACACCGTGCTGCCGGAGGCCGAACTGTCGTGCACCAGGCCGGGCAACTGGCTGGCCGCTCCGGCCTTCACCGCCAGCACCGGCCGGCCATTGCGCTCGGCTACCACGGTGTCCTGCAAC
>JBIIQU010000120.1:0-4619 GCA_044341905.1 Vulcanococcus sp.
CAGTCCGAGCCTAGGTTCTCGAGCCTGCGTACCTGCTGTAGACACAGGTACGCAGGCTGATCGGGCCTACGGCTCCACCGGCCGCGTCCTTGTGCGTCGCTGGCTCAGGCGCAATAGCTGACTGGTTCATCCGCCCGAGCAGAACCAAATCTGGCCATCCCAGCTGAGACGCGTATGTGGTCCAGGGCCGCGTCTCAGGCGATTTGGACAACTATGTGTTCGTTCCTTGTTCTCGATGCAATGGTTCGTGTTTCACGTGCGCCTCGCACTGTCCTTTGCCAGTCCCGGGCGCGACACAGCACGGGTCTCATAGACAGACCTTTATGGGTATGCTGGGACGGTTGCGCATTGGTTGACTCGAGCAATTGCAACCCGCCGTGCTAGGCGACTGCTCCTTGTGCCGCGCAGTTCTCATCTGGGACGCACCGAGAGTCCCATAGAGGGTCTCAATGGATAAGCGAGCCCAGTGGCGTCGCGCGCTATGCCACAAAAAAACCGGCCTCATGGCCGGCTGGCTTGGATGCGTCAGGGGCAGCCGCCTCAGGTGGGGGTCTGCATGCCTTGAATCAGGAAATCAAAGTAGGGAGCTGCGACAGCGGCATCGTCGTTGTTCAGCAGCACCAGAGACGCCTCTTTGATGCAGCGCATCGACTCGACCATGCCGGCCATCGGCACACCGAGACTGTTGTACATCTCACGGGCACCTTCCAGACCAATCTTCTGGATCATCTCGGTGCTGCCGGCCAGGACGCCGTAGGTGACCAGCCGTAGGTACCAGCTGAAATCACGGAGGCACTGCGCCCGTTGCTTCTGGCCATAAGCATTGCCGCCCGGGGCCACGTACTCAGGCTTGCGGCTGAACAGCTGGCGGGCTGCCTCATCCACAATCTTTTTCTCGTTCTCGGTGAGAACCCGAACCACGGTTAAGCGGCTGGTGCCTGCCGAGAGGAAATCCACCATCGAGCGCAGTTCGCCGCCGGTGGGATAGCGCAGTTGATCGTCTGCCTGGAGGATCAGATCCCGAACGACGCTCATCGAAACCACCTTGCGCCCGTCCACTTTATCCAGACCTGGGCTCTGAGCCGGCTCCGGCGGCGCAGGTGTTTACGCACCGATAGGGTCAGGGTTGCGCGACAGGCACTGTGCTGATGGCCCAACACCCCGCTGCCATTGGCGAGAAGCTGGAGCTGGAGATCGATGGCATCGGCCATGACGGCCAGGGAGTGGGCCGCTGGCAGGGCATGGCTGTGTTCATACCCGGAGCCCTGCCGGGCGAACGGGTGTATGTGCGTGTGCGTCGGCTGGCCAAGCGGCATCTCGAGGCCGATCTGGTGGGGGTGGAGCGCAGCAGCCCCGACCGCCAGAAGCCTCCCTGCATCCTGGCTGACCGCTGTGGTGGCTGCACTCTGCAACACGCCACTGATACGGCTCAGGCCAGCTGGAAGCACGATCTCGTGGTGCAAGCCCTGCGCCGCATCGGCCACCTGGAGGTGGCGGTGGATCCCATTTGGCCTGCCGCCGATGGCCTGGGCTACCGCAATCGCGCCCTGATCCCGCTCGAGCGGACCGAGACCGGCGTGCTGCGCGCTGGCTACTACCGGCGGGGCAGTCACAAGATCGTGAACATGTCCCGCTGTCCGGTGCTGGATCCGCGCATCGACGCCCTGGTGGCACCGATCAAGGCGGATCTGGAGGCCAGCGGTTGGCCCGTGGATGTGAATCTCAGTGGCGAGGGGGGTCTGCGCCATCTGGCCCTGCGCGTGGGTCAGCACACCGGCGAGGTGTTGATCACCCTGGTGAGCAACCATGGCGTACTGCCTGGTCTCACCGAGCTCGCCCAGCAGTGGCAGCAACGCTGGCCAGAGGTGGTGGGCGTCTGTCTCAACCTTCAACCCAAGGCGTCCAACACCGTGATGGGGCCTGTCACCGAGACGATCTGCGGCCGGCCCTGGCTGCAGGAACGCTTTGCCGGCCAGGCCCTGCGCATCGCCGCCGACACGTTCTTTCAGGTGAACACCCTGCAGGCGGAACGGGTGGTGCCCCTGCTGCAGGAGGGTCTGGCTCCCCTGACCGGCCGCACCATCGTGGACGCCTACTGCGGCATCGGCACCTTCAGCCTGCCCCTGGCAGCAGCCGGTGCCCAGGTGCTGGGCCTCGAGGTGCACGGCGGTTCGGTTGAGCAGGCGCGCTCGAATGCCGCCCGCAATGGCCTTGAGCGGGCCCTCTTCGAAGAGGCCGATGTGGCGTCAGTGTTGGCGAGTCGACTGCAGGCCGCTGATGGCCTGTTGCTCGACCCACCCCGCAAGGGTCTCAGCGACCAAGCCATCGACGCGATCGTGACCACCCTCCCCTCCCGGATCGCCTACATCAGCTGCAACCCCGCCACCCTGGCCAGGGATCTGGGGCTGTTGTGCCAAGACAACCGCTACCAGCTCACCCGGGTGCAGCCGGTGGATTTCTTCCCCCAGACCAGCCATGTGGAAACCGTGGCCCTGCTGGAGCGCAGCTGAGGATCAGGCGCGCAATTGCGCGCCGAACTGCTTCTCCAGGGCCATCCGAATCGCCTGGTGGGCTGCATCCACCTCACTGTCGGTGAGGGTGCGCTTGGCATCGCGGTAGCGCAACCGGAAGGACTGGCTGCAACAGCCGGCCCCCAGCTGATCCCCCTCGTAGCGATCCACCAGTTCCGCTTGCTCCAGCAGCGGTTTACCGGCTTTGCGGATGGCGTTCAGCAGCTGGTGGCTGGCGGTGCTACTCGGCACCACCAGGGCCAGATCCCGTTCGGAGGCGGGAACTGTGGCGTAAGCCGCAAAGCGGGGCTGCCAGCGGTTGCTGCGGGTGGCGGCCAGCAGCAGCAACGGCAGATCCAGCTGGAACCCGTAGGTGTGGGGCGGCAGATCGAACGCTTCCGCCTGTTCTGGATGCAGTTGGCCAAACCAGCCAGCGGGCCGGCCCTCCACCACCACCTGGGCGGCACGACCGGGATGCAGCCAGGCATGGTGGCTGAGTGGGCGGTCTTCGGTGGGCAGGGACAGGGCCCCCAGGGCACGTTGGAGCAAGCCACGGGCCTGGAAATAGTCAGGGGCCTGGGGTTTGCCGCTGTTGCTCCACAGCTCGGCCTGACGGGCGCCACAGATCACACCGGCCAGTTGGAGGCTCTGGCGGTCCTTCTGGACGTCTGGCCGGAACACGTGGCCGATCTCAAAGGCCCAGAACCCGGCACGCCCGGCTTGCAGATTGCGCTGGGCCGCCAGCAGCAGATCCTCCAGCAGGTTGTCGCGCAGATGGCCGTAGTCAGCCAGCAGGGGGTTCGCCAGGGGCAGCCGTTGGCTTGGCAGATCGCCGGCGGGAGGCAGTTGGGATTTGGCGGGGCCCAGGGACAAGCTGCAGGTTTCCTGCAGTCCTGCCTGGACCAGGGCCTGGCGGAGGCGTCGTTCGGCCTGCTGGCTGGCGTTCAACCCACCGGGGGCAATGGGGTCAGGCAAATGGCAGGCAAAGCGGTCGTAACCCACCAGACGCGCCACTTCCTCGATCAGATCCACCTCCCGTTGCAGGTCCATCGCCCGCGAGGGGGGCACCTCCACGCTCCAGCCCTCCGCGTGGTCCTGCAGCACGCAGCCCAGGGAGGTGAGGATCTGCTCGATGTCCGCATCGGGCAGATCGCCGTAAGCGTCCCCGAGATCCACCGGCCCCAGCAGGTTGTGAAGAGCATCACGGTTCAAGTCCACCGGCGGCCGGCTGGGTTCCTTGCGCTGATGCAGCCAGCGCCCCTCCACCTGGGCGCCGCAAATCTCCTGCAACAGGGCCACGGCCCGGTCGGCAGCCAGGAGGGTCATCTCCCGGGGCAGGCCCTTCTCAAAACGGCTGCTCGCATCGGTACGCAGACCAACGCTGCGGGCGCTGCGGCGCACGGCCTGGGGGGCAAACATCGCCGCCTCCAGCCAGATGTTGGTGGTGCTGTCCTGCACGGCTGTGTTGGCCCCGCCCATCACACCGGCCAGGGCCACCGGCACGTCGGCGTAGGTCACCACCAGGGCATCGGCATCAAGGCGATGGCTACTGCCATCGAGCGCAGCAAAGGCCTCGTCGGCATGGGCCGGGCGCAGGCCGATTGCTTGCGGGTCGGCAGTGCCAGCGCTGAGCGCGGCCAGACGATCGCGATCAAAGGCATGCAGGGGCTGACCCAGTTCCAGCATCACCAGATTGGTGATGTCCACCACGTTGTTGATGGGACGCAAGCCCGCCCGCTCCAGGCGGGTCTGCAGCCAGCGGGGAGACGGAGCGACCCGAAGGCCCGTGAGGGCCGTGAGGCTGAACAGGCCGCCCTCTTCGATGGTGTTCTGATCCGCTGGACTGATGGGCAGCGGGTCCGCGGCGATCGCGGTGGCGGGAGGGGTCAGGGTCAGGGGTGCCGCGGTGAGGGCTGCCACCTCCCTGGCGATGCCCTGCATAGACAACCCATCGGGTCGGTTGGCAGTGATGGCCAGCTCCAGCACCTGATCATCGAGGCCAAACAGGGGGCCCACGGCGCTGCCCACAGCAGGACTTTGCTCCAGCACCTCATCGAGGATCACGATGCCGTCCGAGCTGTCGGCCAGGCCCAGCTCGGAGAGGGAACA
>JBIIQU010000121.1:0-4608 GCA_044341905.1 Vulcanococcus sp.
GGGCACGTGAACCCCAACCGGGTGAGCCTGCTGCGGCGCCTGGCCGCTCAGTGGCCGAACCTGATGCTGGTGGCCTCCAACGCCGGGGCCAAGCTGCTCACGGAGCTGTGGGACCAGCGCAGGCCCGCACCCCCCGGAACCGCCACGAGCGAGGAGACGATTCCGCCCCTGCCCGGCATTGACGTGGTGAAGCAGGAGGCCAGCCGCCCCCTCGCGGACGGCTATGCCCTCACCCTGATCCCCACCCCAACCCCCCGCTGGCCTGGCGGGCTGATTGCCTTCGAGCAGAAGACGGGCCTGCTGATGAGCGGCAAATTCTTCGCCGCCCACCTGTGCACGGAGGCCTTCGCCGAAGCCAACCGCAGCAGCACGGAGGAAGACCGCCGCTACTTCTACGACTGCCTGATGGCACCGATGGCGCGCCAGGTGGAGGCGGTACTGAACCGGGTGGACGAACTACCCATCCGCACCATTGCCCCCGGCCATGGACCGGCCATCGCCGAGAGCTGGCGCAGCCTGCTGGTGGACTACCGCCGCTGGGGTGCAACCCAGGAGCGCTCCAAGCTGTCGGTGGCGCTGCTGTTCGCCAGCGCCTATGGCAACACGGCCGCCATCGCCGATGCCCTGGCGCAAGGGGTGGCGCGCACCGGTGTGCGGGTGGAGAGCATCAACTGCGAATTCACCCCCGCCGAGAAGCTGCTGGAGGCGATCCGCCAGTGCGATGCCGTGCTGATCGGATCCCCCACCCTGGGGGGGCATGCCCCCACGCCGATCGTGTCGGCCCTCGGCACCCTGCTGGCCGAGGGCGACCGTTCCAAACCCGTGGGGGTGTTCGGCAGCTTTGGCTGGAGCGGTGAAGCCCTCGACCTGCTCGAGAGCAAGTTGCGGGATGGCGGCTTCCGCTTCGCCTTTGAGCCCATCAAGGTGAAATTCAGCCCCGATGCCGCCACCATCAAAACCTGCGAGGAAACGGGCACAGCCCTCGGACGCAGCCTGCTGAACGACCAGCGCAAAGCCCAGCGCCGGGCCAGCGCCGGCGGCGGCCTGAGCGAGAGCCGCAGCAATCCAGCCGTTCTGGCCCTAGGCCGGGTAGTGGGCTCCCTGTGCGTGCTCACCACCGTGAAGGGCGAAGGGGCCGCGCGCCTGAGTGGCGCCATGGTGGCCAGCTGGGTAAGCCAGGCCAGCTTCAGCCCGCCCGGCATCACGGTGGCCGTGGCCAGGGACCGGGCCGTGGAGGCGCTGCTGCATGTGGGCGATGGGTTTGCCCTCAACGTGCTGGCGGCAGGCCGGGAAACCGGGCCGATGAAACAGTTCCTGCAGCCCTTCGCCCCCGGTGCCGATCGCTTTGCCGGCCTGGATCTCGAGGCCAGTCCCGCCGGGCAACCGGTGCTGCCGGAGGCCCTGGCCTGGCTCGACTGCCGCGTGAAGCAGCGCATGGAATGCGGCGACCACTGGCTGATCTATGCCGAGGCCAGCAGCGGTGCCCTCCTAGATGCCAGCTCCACCACCGCCGTGCACCAGCGGCGCAGCGGAGCCAATTACTAATTCTGGGCTACACAGTTCAGCACCGAGCGCTGTATCCAGCGCAACCGACAAGACAACGTCAGGCACCACGGCAGATTCAGCAGGATCCCAGTTCTGGCCAGAGATCTCAACGGCGTCTTCAGCGACACTTACGGGACGTTGCAAGCAACCTAAAGAAAAACCAAATTCGGGAGCACGCCCCAAATCAGAGGCTGAAATGCCACTGCTCCGATCTAACGCTCAGCCATGACAACGGCCCTGGACACACAACGCTGGGTGGTGCGCTACCGGGGCTTTGTGCTGATCCCCCAGAGCGACCTCTCCTGGCTGGTACGGCCGGAACGCAGCCCCATGGAGCAGCTGCCTTTCAGGGCTCCGGCCAGTTCCATCGATGATGTGAAAGCCCTGGTGGACTGGCGCCTGGATCAGGCCGCCTGAGGGGGAGGGGGCGTGGAACCGCCCAACTGGAAGGGCAGCACCACGGTGGCCCAGCGCTCTGGGCGGGCCGGACGGGTGCGACGGGGCTGACGCACACCAAAGGGAACGCGCACCACATTGGTGCCGTCCACCCGCAGGGTCTGACCGCTGGCGGTGGAGTGGGGCAGGGAACCAGCGATCGCCGGCAGCTTCACGTCATCGCTGGACGTGGAGACGGGGAAAAGAGCCGCAGATGGAGCGTTGTCGTCGTTCATGGAGCCCCAGAGGCGCGGCGATGCCTGCAGTTGCAGCAGATCCTGGGGGAAAAGCAAGGGCAACGGCAGGAAGAAATTCGAAAATTTCCCTTTCGCAGCGGAATCTAGCCGGCTCACGCCGCCGTGACACCCGCCAACTCCTGCACGGATGGGCAGGTGCACACCAGATGGCGATCGCCATAGGCGTTGTCGATCCGGGCCACGGCGGGCCAGACCTTCTGGGCCTGCTGCTGCGGGCCGGCGGGGAAGGCCGCCTGCTGGCGGCTGTAGCCCCGCGACCACCCGTCGGCCGTGAGGGCCGCCAAGGTATGCGGGGCGCGCTTGAGCGGGTTGTCGAGGGGGTCGCTGCGGCCGGATTCAATCGCGGCCGCCTCCGCCCGGATGGCGATCATGGCGTCGCAGAAACGCTCCAGTTCCGCCAGGGCCTCGCTCTCCGTGGGCTCCACCATCACCGTGCCCGCCACCGGCCAGCTCACGGTGGGGGCATGGAAGCCGTAGTCCATCAGGCGCTTGGCCAGGTCGTCCACCTCCAGGCCACAGCTGCGCTTGAGCGGCCGCAAATCAAGGATGCACTCGTGGGCCACGCGGCCGCCGGCACCGCGATACAGCACCGGAAAATGGGGCTCTAGGCGCTCGGCGATCCAGTTGGCGGCAAGCAAGGCCACGGAGCTGGCCTGGCGTAAGCCGGCACCGCCCATCATGCGGATGTACATCCAGCTGATCGGCAAGATCGAGGCACTCCCCCAGGGGGCGGCACTCACAGGGCCAATGGCCTGGGCTCCGCTGCCAGGGGCCAACGGATGGCCGGGCAGGAACGGCACCAGGTGTTCCGCCACAGCGATGGGGCCCACCCCGGGGCCACCGCCGCCGTGGGGGATGCAGAAGGTCTTGTGCAGGTTGAGGTGGCACACATCGGCCCCATAGCGGCCCGGTTGGCACAGACCCACCTGGGCGTTGAGGTTGGCGCCATCGAGGTACACCTGGCCGCCGTGGCGGTGCACCAGGGCACAGATCTCCTCGATGCCAGCCTCAAACACCCCGTGGGTGGAGGGGTAGGTGACCATCAGGGCCGCCAGCTGATCGGCATGGGCCTCGGCTTTCGCCGCCAGGTCAGCACGGTCAATGTTGCCCTGGGCGTCGCAGGCCACCGGCACCACCGTGAGGCCCGCCATCACCGCGCTGGCCGGGTTGGTGCCATGGGCACTGGTGGGAATCAGGCACACCTGGCGATGCCCCTCACCGCGGCTGCGGTGGAAGGCACGGATCACCAGCAGGCCGGCATATTCACCCTGGGAGCCGGCATTGGGCTGCAGGGACACACCGGCAAACCCGGTGATGGCGGCCAGCCACTGCTCGAGGTCGCTCAGCAGACGGCGGTAGCCGGCGGTTTGGGCCTCTGGCGCGAAGGGGTGCAGGCCCGCGAAGGCCGGCCAGCTCACCGGCAACAGCTCAGCGGCGGCGTTCAGCTTCATGGTGCAGCTGCCCAGGGGGATCATCCCGTGCACCAGCGAGAAATCCCGCGACACGAGCCGCTGGATGTAGCGCAGCAATTCGGTTTCGCTGCGGTAGCGATGGAACACCTCCTGGGTGAGCCAGGGGCCTTCGCGCAAGGGGATACCAGCGCTGGTCCAGCCCTGCTCCGCCGGCGGCACCTGCTCCACCCGTGCCAGCAGCTCGGCAGCCGCGGGCACGGGCTGCCCCGGCTCCGCCAGGGCAGCCAGCAGGCGATCCAGCTCCGCCCCATCCGTGAGCTCATCGAGGCTGATGCCACAGCCGGCGGGATCACGGCGCAGGTTGAAGCCGGCCGCTTCCGCGCGCTCCAGCACGGCGTCCCGCTGGGCTGGGGCTAGATCCAGGCTGAGGGTGTCCAGCCCCGGCTCAGGGCGTGGGGGCAGGCCCAGCGCCTCCAGGCCCAGGGCCAGGGCGGAGCGGAAGCGCAGCAGGCGCCGGGCGATGGCCGCCAGGCCCTCCGGGCCGTGGTGCACGGCGTAGAACCCCGCCATCACGGCCAGCAGCACCTGGGCCGTGCAGATGTTGCTGGTGGCCTTGTCGCGGCGGATGTGCTGTTCGCGGGTCTGCAGAGCCAGCCGCAGGGCTGGTTGGCCCTCTACATCCACGGACTGCCCCACCAGGCGCCCGGGAATCTGGCGCTTGTGGGCCTCCGTGGTGGCAAAAAAGGCGGCATGGGGTCCGCCGAACCCCATGGGGATGCCGAAGCGCTGGGTGCTGCCCACGGCGATCTCCACCCCCAGGGCCCCCACCGGTGCCATCAGCACCTGGGCCAGGGGATCCACCGCCGCCGTGACCAGGGCACCGGCGGATTGGGCGGCGGCGATCAACGCCGCGGGATTCCAGAGGCGACCGCTGGCCCCGGGTAATTGCAGCAGCAGGC
>JBIIQU010000122.1:0-4564 GCA_044341905.1 Vulcanococcus sp.
GTGCTGCCACTGAGGGTCTGCAGGGCATTGAGCAGCTCCCGCAGGTGGGGGGTGCTGCTGCCGCTCTCCACCCAGAGGCGCTCCTGCAGCCCCCCGAGGCGACGCCAGCTGGTGTGCAGCTTGAGCACGGCGCTTTCCAGGGCCTGGGCCTGGCCCACGGCGTCCGCCAGCAGCCCCAGGGCGTCGAGCCGCTGGGCCTCCTGCATGGCCTTGGGGAGGTCGAGTTCCCCCTGCTGGAAGGCCCGCACCGCCAGGCCAGCTTCAGCGGCCTTGCTGAGCCAGCGGGCCGTGCTGGTTACATCCTTCACCCGCTCCAGCTCCGGCTCCTCGCGCAGCACCTTGCGGAGGTCGTCCTGCTGATCCTCCGGCAACTTGGCCAGCTCCTTCACCAGGGGGGCCACAGCCCGCGGGGGCAGCAGGTTCTCGGCGGTGCGCTGGCGAATCTCCTCCGGCAGCAGCGGGCTGGTGGCCGCCGTGAATTCATCCGTGAGCTGGCGCACCTGCTTGCGGGTGATCTGCTGGCCCTCGTTGGCGGCTTCGCCGATCATCAACTGCACTTCGGGGTCGGCCTGGGCCGTTTCCATGAAGGCCCGCTTGGAGAAGTTGTTCACGCTGCTCTGCTCGAGCACCCCCTCGCCGAGCATGGTGTCGGCGGATTCCGCCAGCTGAATCAGGGCGTAGGCGCGGGTTTTGCTGATCTCCTGCTCCCGCAACCACTGCAGGAAACCGCCGCCCCGGCCTTCGCCGCCGCGGCGCTCCCGATCGCGCACGGCCTTGAGGATGCGCCCCCGCCAGATCTCGGTCTGGAGATCGAAGCGATCACACACCGCCCAGGCCTCCTCAATGCGGGCGAGAAACTCCATCGAGCTGATGGTGTCGCTCTCGGGATCTGGCAACTCGAGGCTGAGGGCCGGGGCCTCGGGCATGGGAACTCGGGAACAGGGAGGTCGATGGTGCCACGTTTCGTGACGGCCGGCCGATAGGCCCGTCCAGGCCGGGTACATTCCGTCTGACAGCCACACCTCATCAGCGCAGCGATGGCCATCTCCCGCGGCGACAAGGTGCGCATCAAGCGTCCTGAGTCCTACTGGTTCAACGAAGTCGGCACCGTCGCTTCGATCGACACCTCCGGTATCCGCTACCCCGTGGTGGTGCGCTTCGAGAAGGTGAACTACAACGGCTTCAGTGGTTCTGAAGGCGGCATCAACACCAACAACTTCGCCGAGAGCGAGCTCGATAAGGCCTGAGCCCACGGGCACGCCTGATCGCCGTTCGTCAACCCGCATCCCCGGCCTGGACTCCAGGCCGGGGATTTCTGTGCTGAGGGCCCATGGGCTGCATGGCAGCCTGACCACCATCTCCGCGCCACTGGCCGACCCTTGCCCGAACTGCCCGAGGTTGAAACCGTTCGCCGCGGCCTGGAACGCCAGGTGGTGGGCTTCGAGATTGTCCGGGTGGAGGTGCGGCGGGCCAGGGCCATTGCCGCGCCCCCAGAGCCCCTGCTGTTCTGCGCGGCCCTGGAGGGCTGCCGCGTGGAGGCTTGGAAACGACGCGGCAAATACTTGCTGGCGGAGCTGAGCCAGCAGGGCGAGGATGCGGGCCATTGGGGCGTGCACCTGCGCATGACCGGCCAGTTCCTCTGGATGCCGGATGCGCAGCCACCCTGCTCCCACACCCGCGTTCAGATCTGGAACCGCAACGGCCAGGAGCTGCGCTTCGTGGACACCCGCAGCTTCGGCGAGATGTGGTGGGTGCCCCCCGGCACCCCCCTGGAATCGGTGATCACCGGACTCCAGAAACTCGGCCCGGAACCCTTCAGCGACGCTTTCAATCCGATCTATCTGAAAGCCAAATTGGCGGGATCGACCCGCCCGATCAAGAACGCCCTGCTGGATCAGGCCCTGGTGGCTGGAGTGGGCAACATCTATGCCGATGAGTCGCTGTTCATGAGCGGCATTGCCCCGCACACCCCCAGTGGCCGGGTGGGGCGCCCAAAGCTGGAGAAGCTGCACGCTGCGCTGGTGGAGGTGCTGGAAACCAGCATCGGCGTGGGCGGCACCACCTTCAGCGACTTCCGCGACCTCACCGGCACCAACGGCAACTACGGCAACGCGGCCTGGGTATATCGCCGGGGCGGTGAACCGTGCCGGCACTGCGGCACCCCCATCCGCCGCGACAAGCTCGGCGGGCGCAGCAGCCACTGGTGCCCCAGCTGCCAGAGCTGAACAACCCTCGCCGCCCCAGCGACCCGGGAAGCGCGCCTCCGCATCCCACAATGGCCTCAGACACGCGCCCGCCTGTGACCGAGGCCCTGGCCCCTAGCCTCACGGCCGCCATGGCGGAGATCCATCGCCGTGGCTGGTGCGACGGCACCGGCGGCAATTTCAGTTGTGTGGTGGAACGGGATCCCCTGCACCTGCTGATGGCCCCGAGCGGGGTGCACAAGGGACGGGTGGCACCGGCCGATCTGATTAGCGTGGACCATCGCGGCCAGGTGATCGCTGGCACTGGCAAAGCCAGCGCAGAAACGGCCCTGCACCTGGAGATCATCAGCAGTTGCGGCGCCGGGGCCGTGCTGCACACCCACTCCCAGGCCGGCACCCTGCTGTCGAACTGGGTGATCCGCAGCCGTGCCATCGGCAGCGACCCGGGCACGGGGGAACTCGTGCTGGCCGATCTGGAAATGCTGAAGGGGCTGGAGGGCTTCAGCACCCACGCCACCGAGGCCCGCATTCCCGTGCTGGCCAACGATCAGGATTTGCCGCGGCTGTCGGCCAAGGCAAGGCCCCTCCTTGGCGATGCGCCCCATGGGTTGCTGATCGCAGGCCATGGCCTCTATGCCTGGGGCCGTGATCTCGACACCGCCATGCGACACCTGGAGATCCTGGAGTTTCTGATGGAGCAGCGCTGGCGGGAGCTGCTGCTGGAGGCCGTGCTCCAGGGAGCCGCACGATGACGCCCCTATCCCCCGAGATCACCCACCTGCTGCTGGACATCGAAGGCACCACCTGCCCGGTGAGCTTTGTGGCCGAGGTGCTGTTCCCCTACGCGCGGGCGCGACTCTCCAGCTACTGCGAGGCTCACGCCCAGGATCCCGAGCTGCAGGACCTCCTTCAAGCCGTGGACTTGGCCTGGGCTAGCGACACCCACCCAGACGCCCAGGCCCTGCGACTAGGCCAGGACCAGGGGGTGAATGTAGTGCCCTACCTGGAGTGGCTGATCGACAACGACGTCAAACTCACCCCCCTCAAGGACCTGCAGGGCCGCATCTGGGAGGCCGGCTACAGCCAGGGCGACATCGTGGCGCCCCTGTTCGACGATGTTCCTGCCGCGCTCCAGCAGTGGCACCACCAACAGAAAGTGCTGGCGGTGTACTCGTCAGGCTCAGTGGCGGCTCAACAGTTGCTCTATGGCCACTGCCAGGCAGGAGACCTCCGCGGGCTGTTCAGCCACTGGTTCGACACCCGTACCGGGCTCAAACAGGTACCCAGCAGTTACACCGCTATCGCCGGCGCCATGGGGACGGTCCCAGCCCAGGTGCTGTTCTTCAGCGACTCCCTAGCGGAAATCACGGCCGCCGCCGAGGCCGGGATGGCGGTGCTGTTCAGCGATCGCGAGGGCAACCCCGGACGCAATGCCGGCCCATTTGAGAAGATCAGCGATTACAGCCAGATCACCTGAGCCGATGACCCTCACCGATCGCGATCGCGACATCCTGAGCCTGAACCAGGCCATGCTCGAGAGCGTGGTGAAGGGCGACTGGAGCAGCTATGCAGCCTTTTGCGCCGACGACCTGAGCTGTTTCGAAGCGGAAACCAACGGCGTGCTGGCGGAAGGCCTGCCCTTCCACCGCTACTACTTCGAGCTGCCAGCTGATGGCAACGCCAGCCCCAGCCCGGTGACAGTGTCCATGGCACGGCCCCACTTGCGTTGGCTCAACGACGACGCCGTGGTGCTGAGCTACACCCGCCTGACCCAACGGCTGGCCGGTGGCGAACCCATCACAGCAAGCTGCTGTGAAACCCGCGTCTGGCAGCGCCAAAACGGCACCTGGAAGCAGGTGCACGTGCATCGTTCTTGATGGCATCGGCGGGGACTGATCCCGCCAACAAAAAAGCCACCCCGAGGGGTGGCTTTCTCATCTCCGTCTGCAGAAGGCCTCAAGCCATTGCTGCAGGTGGAGCGCTGACACGCTGGTCAGCGGAGCAAATGTTTTACCTGGCATCGAGCTATTTTCTCAGGGGGCTACCCCCCAAATATCGTCGCCGCTGCAGCGTTTCACAACCGAGTTCGAGATGGATCGGAGTGGTTCCACTGCGCCATGGACACCAGGATAGATTTGCTCCCAGGTTGAACCCTGAGAACTGCATAGGTTAACGGCTCTCGCCGTCTCTGGATCGAATAAGCGCTCACCAACAGACAAGCTGTTGATGCTTCAAGAGCTTTGATTTGGTCAAGCCCTCGGTCTATTAGTACTCCTCTGCTTCACGCATTACTGCGCTTCCACATAGAGCCTATCAACGGGTGTTCTTCCCGTGACCTTACTGGCTTATGCCATGGGAAT
>JBIIQU010000123.1:0-4521 GCA_044341905.1 Vulcanococcus sp.
CCAGATCGCCGTCCTTGCCCAGGCTGAGGACGTCCTCGCTGAGGACCACGGAAACGCGCTTAGCCATGGGAGTTCGGTAAAACGATCAACGTCTTGAGCGATGGATCAGCCTACGCCACGGCTTGCAGCCTGTGCTAGCAGGGGCTCTGGCAGGCGCACCCTGGTGGCGAGGCCCAGGCGCTGCATCAAGCGGATGTGCATCCAGGTGAGGTCGGGTTCGCGGCGGCCCCAGCCATGGCGCGCGGAGTGGGGGTAGGCGTGGTGGGTGTTGTGCCAGCCCTCGCCGAAGGTGAGGGCGGCCACCCAGGGGTTGTTGCGGGAGCCGTCACCGCTGTCGTGCAGCACGTAACCCCAGCGGTGGGTGGCGGAATTCACGAGCCAGGTCACGTGATAAACGAGCGCCAGGCGCAGGGGGATCCCCCACAGCACCAGGGCCCAACCGCCGGCGCCTGTGATGGTGCCGATCCAGAACAGCAGGCCGGCCAGGGGCAGTTGCAGGGCCAGGAACCACTTGTTCAGCCAGCGGTAGTAGGGGTCGGCGGCCAGGTCGCCGCTGAGGCGCGGGATGGCCGCCGTGGCGGGTACCTTCTCGAGCATCCAACCCATGTGGCTCCACCAGAAGCCGCGATGGCTGTTGTGGTGATCCGCATTCGTATCGGAAAACTTGTGGTGGTGGCGGTGCAGGCCCACCCAGTCGATCGGGCCCTGTTGGCAGCTGAGGGCGCCGCAGGTGGCAAAGAAGCGCTCCAGCCAGCGGGGCAGCTGGAAGGCCCGGTGGCTGAGCAGGCGGTGATAGCCGATGGTCACGCCCAGGCAGGCGGTGACCCAATAGAGGATCAGCAGGCTGGCCGCGGCCGGCACGCTCCAGAACTGGGGCAGCAGAGCCACGAGGGCCAGGGCGTGGATGGCGGCCATGAACGCCACAATTCCCCAGTCCCGGCCCTGGGGCACAGCAGCAAGCGCCGCGCCGGGTTGGCGGCGATGCAGGGCCCGGGCCCGGGCTGGGGCGGTGATCGAGGCCGTCATGGGCCTGCTCCATCTGTTTCCGATAAAATGGTAGCAGTACGGATCCGTATCAAGTGCAATATCGGGATGAACTCGAAGCGGGCCGGGATGCGTTCGGGCACCTGATCAGGGTTTGGCACGAGCGCAACGGCTGGAGTCAGCGGGTGCTGCCGGCCCTGGCCGAGCGGCTGGAGCTAGGCCGGGTGCACAACTCCCAGCTCTCCAACCTGCGCAACCGCAAGTTGGCCTCCCCGGGCCCCGAGCTGTTTGTGGCGTTGGGGCGCATCAATCAGGTGTTGGCGCTGGAGGGTGGTGTCCAGGGGCCCTCGACCCAGCTCGCCGGGCAGTTGGCAGATCAGCCCGAGCTGCTCTCGGCGCTGCAGGCCTCCGCCTTGCCCCTGCTGGCGGATAACGGCCAGCCGCTGGGGCCGGCCCAGCTGTTTGAAATTTTCGTGGGCTTGCGCCAGCCCCCCAGCGCCTTCGATCTGCGCATTGCTGAGGCTGAAGCGGCGGGCTTGAGTGCCGCCCTGGCGGAGCTGTTCACGGCGGGGCGGCCTTGGCGCAGCTGCCGGGACCAGTTGCTGGAGGCCTACCCCGCCGAGAAACGCCAGCGCCGCGAGCGCTTTGCCGAGGTGATGGCGGGCCAGCGTGACTACACGGCCGCTGAGCTGGACGGGGAACTGGCGGATCTACGCCGCACCCTGGCGGTGCTGGGGGCGGCCGATGAACAGGGCCTTGGCGCTGATCAGTTTCTGGAGTTGCTGCGTCAAAAAGCCCGGCAGCATCAGCAGCCGGGCGACGGTGTGGATCGCGGTGATCTGGCGGCGGCGATCCGGCGGGAACTCGGCCAGCAGGCGGCGGCCGGCTGACCTGTGCCTGGGAGGTGTCAGCCCGGATGCGGCCCCATGGGTCGATCTGGCCGAGGTTATCGGTGCCGACTCGTACGCAGGTCTATGCAGCTGCGGGACTTGGCAAACATTTGCGGCAGCTTCAGTACAGGATTGGCTTCTTGATTTATGCCGTAAGGAGCGGAGTTGGTGGGCAGGAGTTGCGGCGGTTGTGGAGAAGCTGCCTTGTTTGTGCAATTCGGCAACGGCTAAGACTGGTTGTACTTTTTGCTGTGTAGGCCACTTAACGTCCAAGCCAATAGACACCTCTTGCCCATGCGGTGTGCACCTGCCACTTTGCGGCGATGGCCCACGCCTCTGTTTGTTTGGTCAGGTTTGGTGGCCTCTCTGGTTTGTGCGCTGCCTCCCTCTGCCCAGGCCCAGCCTTCTGGTGCTGTCGAGCGGCGCTTTCAGGATCAGCAGTTGCGCGATCAGCTCAACAACCTGAGGCAGCAGCAGCTTGAGCCCACGAAGCCTCTGCTGGAAGGCGCTCCCAGCACTCCCTCTGGCCAAGTCGATCAGCCCAAGCAATCGGAGCAGGGCCCGCCAATCAAGGGTGTCGAGCTGAATGGCGCGCAGTTGTTTCCCGCGAATCGCTTAGCCCTATTGCGCCTTGACTTCGTGGGTCGCAGTGCGTCTCAGGCCAACTTGCAGCGTCTTCAGGCGCAGATCACGGCTTGGTATGACCAGGCCAAGCTGCTCACTCAGGTCGGTGTGCCTCGCTATGGCGGTGATGGCGTCGTCAGTGTGCAAGTGGTGGAAGCCCGCCTCGGAGCGGTGCGGGTGGATCAAAACCGTTCGGCCATCTCGTCGGGATGGGCAATCGCCACTGTGCTGGATGCAGTGGGGAAAGGCCGTGAGATGCGCCTCGACAAGCTCGAGAGCGCGCTCTTGAAGCTCAATGATCTGGGGGGCGTTCAGGTTCGCGCTGCTCTGGCGCCAGGTAAGGCGATGGGTACAACAGATGTGGTGCTTACCCTGAAGGCCACACGCCAGGTGCAGGGTGATGTGAGTCTGAACAACTACGTCACCCAGTACACCGGTCCCTATCAGGCCCAAGCCAACGTTAACTTTGGGGGATTACTTGGGAGGGGTGAGACATTCGTTTTTGATGGAGCCTATTCCGGCAATGTTGACTGGTATGGCAGTCGCCATTGGGCTGGTAATGGGATTGTTCCGCTCACCCCTGGTGGGCTGAACTGGGTTGGTAGTTACAGCTGGAGTGATTACCGTCTGCTCCAGGAGTTTGCGGGCGATAACTACGTTGGCGATTACATGGCCGGCACGGTGGGCTTGAGCCAGGTGTTGTGGCGTCGACCCAAGGCGAACCTGGTGGCCAGGGTGATTGGTGAGGTTGACACCTTCAATGACAGTGTCTTGGGATATGAGTATTCCAATCGCACGAACTGGGTGGGCCGATTCTCTCTTGCTGGCGACATACAGGATCAGTGGTTCGGGGGTGCGGGGCTCAACAGTGGCTTGCTAACGCTTTCCCTTGGCAACTTGAGTAAGTTGGCGCCAGGGGAGGCCGATGTTGACGCTGGTTTGATGGGAACGGCGGGTAGCTGGGGCAAAATCAACTTATTGGTGGACCGCTATCAGATGTTCAAGGGCTCGCGCTGGTCTCTGGAGTTCTTTGGCCAGGCCCAGGGGGCTTTTAATAACCTTGACAGTGCCGAGAAGATGTCGCTGGGTTGGCCTAATGGCGTGCGGGCTTACCCGCCAGGTGAGGCCGCTGGAGATTCGGGATTGGCGGGACAGTTCACAGCCCGATATCAGATTGCTAAAAATGTGGCGCTGAAGGGTTTTGTGGATGGTGGCTATATCTGGCGCTGGACGAACTACTGGTATGGCATGGCTAGTCCTGGAAGCCTTGGTTTGTGGGGGCCTGGTCTTGGGGTGGATTGGGGCACCCGCGGCGATCTGCTTCTGTCCGTAGATCTTGCCTTTCCCATGGGTCAAAACTTCTATGGCCCCTATGGGTATGACGTGGATGGAGAAAATCCTGATGCACGCGTTTGGGTCTCGTTGAGGAAATGGCTATGAGCAACGCCAAGATCTTTGCCTTCAAATTTGTTTCGGTTTCTGCGTCTTTGCTGGTTGCTCAGGCTCTCGCGGGTTGGGCAGCTCCTGGGCAACGCGGCGGTGGGGGTGGCAGCTCAAATTCCAATGCCAACTGCAATGCCACGAAATCTTGCGGAGGATCGGGAGGCGCTAGCGGCTCTGTTTTTGGTTCGGCGCCTGCTGGTCTTAGTGGTTTCTTGCCTGGCTCTGAATCGCAAGCCGCGGTTAGGGCTGCAGCGGCTATCCAGGCAATCACGAATGCTCAGAATTCTCAGTCTGGGAATGTCTATCGGGAATTGATCCAGCAATCCCGGGGGTCTTTCCCATTCGACTTGGGGCTGAATGGAGAAGATTCCTCGGCTGCTTTTCTGGGACGTTCCCCTTTCTCCTTTGGCTCTCCCCTCATTGATTTTGGTGCCCCTGAGTCCAGGATTAATTTGGGCGGTGGCGCCAGTATTGGAGGCGAAGCGAATACGGCTGCGGGAACGGGTCGTGGCGCTGGCGGTCCCGGTGATGGGACAGGTCCCGGCAATGGAGCGGGTCAGGGATTAGGCCCAGGCGGCAA
>JBIIQU010000124.1:0-4517 GCA_044341905.1 Vulcanococcus sp.
AGGGCGGCGGTGAGGGCGGCGCTGTAGCGGCCGCGGTCTACCGCCAGGGCGCCCCCGGCGGGCACGGCATGGCCATCGGCGGTGCGGATCACCAGGGAACCCAGGCGCCGCAGTTCCTCCTGCAGCAGCCCGGCGGCCCGATCGCTGCTCAGGGCGCCGAAGCTGTTGCTGCACACCAGCTCGGCGAATTCGCTGCTGTGGTGGGCGGGCGAGCGGCGCACCGGCCGCATTTCCACCAGCCGCACCGGGATACCGGCCCTGGCGATCTGCCAAGCGGCTTCGGTGCCGGCCAGGCCGGCTCCAATCACCAGCACTGGATTGGAGGTGCCCATGAAAAACCGGCTCTGCCTGAGGGAATCAGGCTAGGAGCCGGTGGATTGAATGCTGAAGCGTTGGGACCTTGGCGGATCAGCCATTGGCACGCTTGAGCATCAGCTGGAGCTGGCCCACCGCGGCGCGACCGATGTTGAAGGCGGCCCAGCCGGCGGCCAGAAGGATGGGGGTGACTACGAGCAGGAGCCGTGCGTCCATGGCTGGGAAAAAACTGCGTGGGCGGATCCTACGGACTCCCCAGGGGCAACGCGACGCCCAGGGCCTGGGTTGATCCAAATCGCAGCAATTCAGCCGGGGTGGAAGCCGGGATCCTGGGAGCGGCCGGCGTGGGCCATGGCCAGCTGGCGGTAGCGGCGGGCGTGGTCCCGCTGGTCGGCGGCCGCGGCGTCGCTGAGCTCGCGCTTCACCTGGGCGGGGGCCCCCATCACCACGGCCCGGGGGGGCACATCCCGGGTTACCACCGCGCCAGCGGCCACCAGGGCGCCCTCGCCCACGTGCACACCGTTGAGCACCACCGCGCCGATGCCGATCAGGCAGCCATCTCCCAGGGTGGCCCCGTGCACCACGGCCCGGTGGCCAATGGTCACGTCGCAGCCGATCTGCACCGGCTGGCCGGGGTCGCCATGCAGCACCGCCCCGTCCTGCACATTGCTGCCTTCGCCGATCACGATGGAGCACACGTCGCCACGGGCCACGGCGGTGGGCCAGAGGCTGGCACCGGCCTCCAGGCGCACATCCCCAATCACCACGGCGGATTCGGCCACCCAGGCATCGGGATGCACGGTGGGTTCAGGCCAGGGGAAGCAGGCCATGGCGGCAGAGCGGCAGGAGGCAGGGCCACCATCCTCAGCCTGCTTGGAGCTGGGCACCCCCGGGTGATACGTTTTCCCTGTGCCCAACGGGCGCGGGTCGCTAGCTCAGCGGTAGAGCACTCGGCTTTTAACCGATTGGTCCTGAGTTCGAATCTCAGGCGACCCATTCTCAATTTCCCCTTTCGGTGGCTGCTTCAACGCAGTCATGAGGCAGTTTTCTCAGGGATCCGTCTACAGCAGCCACTGGGGCGGCGTCGACGCAAGCTGTTAGGTCGTCCCGAGATCGAGCGCCGCGTGCCGGCCTGGCTGCCCATCAAGGTCCAGCGCGTCGCTGGGCCACGGTCTGTGAGAGTGCCTCAGGTCATAACGCTGAGTAGTGATACAGACCGTAGATCGCTGCATCGCATTGACGCTTAGAGCCCACATCGCGATCAGCAGCTGAAAGGTAGAGCTTGAAGACCTGAACCAATGGGGTCATATCTCTGCTGGCAGTGGAAAGACTCACGGCATCATTCACTCAGCTGTGAAGCCCTTGGAGTGGCCGGCTGCTCTCGGTGGCTAGCGTGGCTTAAGGCAGTGCTGAACAGCAGGTCGGGATCTGTTTTGATGGGCGGCGGCAACCAGCAGAACGTCCCGCTGAAACGCAACGGTGATCAGCTCAGCTGGTCGGTTGGTCTGCGGATGTTTGGCCCGGCCTACCTGGTGGCCGTGGGCTACATGGACCCAGGCAACTGGGCCACGGATCTGGCGGCCGGATCCCGCTATGGCTATGGCTTGTTGTGGGTGGTTGCCGTTTCCAGTGGCATGGCCATGGTGCTGCAGTCACTCAGCTGCAGGCTGGGCATCGCCACGGGGTGGGACCTGGCCCAGGCCTGCCGCCGCCTGTTGCCCGAGGCCTGGCGGATCCCGCTGTGGCTGCTCGCCGAGCTGGCGATCGTGGCCTGTGATCTGGCGGAACTGGTGGGCAGCGCCATCGCTTTGGAGCTGCTGTTCGGCCTGCCCCTGCCCTGGGGGGTGGCCCTCACCGCCGCTGACACGCTGCTGCTGCTGGCCCTGCAGCGCTTTGGTGTCCGGCGCTTGGAGGCTTTGATCATCGCCCTGGTGGCTCTGGTGGGTGCTTGCTTTGCCTGGGAACTGCTGCTGCTGAAACCCAATTGGCTGCAGGTGGCTGCGGGCTTTCTGCCGCAACCTTCGGTATTGCGTGATGGGCAGCAGCTTTACATCGCTGCGGGCATCCTGGGCGCCACGGTGATGCCCCACAACCTTTATCTGCACTCGGCACTGGTCAACACACGCTGTTGGCCGGAGCATCCGCCCACCAAGCCGTTGCTCCTGCGGCTGGCCAGCCTGGATTCGGTGGTGGCGTTGTCATTCGCCTTTCTGGTGAACGCCGCCATCTTGATCCTTGCGTCCGGAGCTTTTCATGGCGTTGTCGCCCAACCCGTTGAGGATCTTCGCCAGGCGCACACCCTGCTAAGCCCTCTGCTAGGAACCACCCTGGCGGGGACCGTGTTCGCTGTTGCGTTATTGGCTGCGGGCCAGAGTTCCACCCTGACGGCCACCCTGGCAGGGCAGGTGGTGATGGAGGGCTTCCTTAACCTGCGCCTGCCCGATTGGCAGCGCCGGCTGATCACCCGCGCGGTGGCCCTGATCCCAGCGATGGCCACGGTGATGTTGTTGGGAGATCAGGCCACAACCCACCTCCTGGTGCTCAGCCAGGTGGTGTTGAGCCTGCAGCTGCCGTTTGCGGTGATCCCTCTGGTGCAGTTCTGCTCCAGGAGTGGCTTGATGGGAGCGTTGCGAGCACCCATCTGGCTGCAGGGCATCAGCTGGCTGTGCGCCGCCGTGATTGTGATGGTCAACGTCTCGCTGCTCACCTCAGTTGTGGCTTCCATGAGGCCATGGGAGTGGCTGACGATGGCTGCAATCCATGGCTGACGCAGCGTCAACGTTGCCCAGGGTGTATCGGGAACTCCCAGGGGCAAGATTGAGGAGGCCCCCATGCGTCGCGGTCATGATGGGGCCTGTCTCCAGCCATGCCCCTGTGATGAGCTGCCGTCTGCCTGTTCTGTTGATCCTCGGCCTGCTGGTTGGTCGTGCCGAGGCCGCTCCTTTCAGTTACGACCCGGTGTCCTTCGCTGGGTTCGCCAACCAGACCTTCAAGAACCAGGGTGAGGCGGTTTTCGTGCGCAAACTGGGCACATGCCTGAGGGAGGGTAAGGACCGCATGGGATACCGCTGCCTCAGTGGTGAGCTACTGCAGGACCTACCGGCCAAAAAGGGGCGCAACTTCTGCAAGCTCGATGCCATCTGGTACGTGCCCTTTAGTAAGACAGTGCAATACCGCATGGCCAGCTGCCAGTTCAAGGGCGATCAACAGCGCCTGATCGAGGGCGGCCAGCAATGGCTGCGGGAAGGCCTCAATCAGCTGGAGAACTACGGCAAGTAGCGGCCCGTTTCCCTTGGTCCTTGAACACCATGGCGGCCGCTGAATCCTCCAGCTTGAGCAACAGCTCGGTTGTTTCGCGGGTGGTCAAACCACTCTGCTGGCGCACCCGCGCCAGCACGTCCATGAAGTGCCGCGGATCCACAGCATGTTTCTGGAGGAAGGCATTGAGGGCTTGCTGGCAAACCGCGGCGGGAGTGGTCTGGCCCATGACACCTCGGGTACGGAAGCATGAGCCTCAACATCCTGGGCCCGGGGCACTGGATGTTCCGCTGATTTGCTGAAGCGCTGCGGCGGCATCTGGGCCCTTGGCGGAGTCCTGCTGAACAGGGCGGCAGATCTGAGCCAGGGCTTGGGGCGGGCCTACGGGGTGACTACGACGGAGGTAGCCGCAGCCCTTCCCATGGCCCGCTCCCATTTCCATCTCGACGATCTACGCCACTCCGCCGCCCAGGAGACCGCCTTGCACATGATCACCATGGCCGCCAGGGCGCTGCTGATGATCGGCACGGCGATCCTGGTGGGCGAGGCCGTGGCCGGGCCTGGCAAAAAATTGCTGGAGGGCCGGCTGCACAGGCCCATGGCCAGCAATGAGGATGGCGAGCCTGCCGACTGATTTCCGGTTCGGACTCGCTTCAGCTGCGGGGTTCCACCTCGATGCGCTCGAGGTTGGGAATCAGGGCCAGCGAGGCGGCCAGCCCCAGGATCAGGATCAGCAGGGCCGGCACCAGGGCTGCCCCTACCCGTTCATCGCTGGCGTACTGAAACACCCGCACCGCGAGGGTGTCGAAATCAAAGGGCCTCAGGGAGAAGGTGATCGGCAGTTCCTTCACGGTGTCCACGAACACCAGCAGGGTGCCCACCACCAGTGGCGAGCGCAGCAGGGGCAGGTGAATGCGGCGCAACACGGCCACCCAGGAGCAGCC
>JBIIQU010000005.1:0-15580 GCA_044341905.1 Vulcanococcus sp.
GGCGCTCACCGCCATGGGTGTGGGCACCGGCGAGCAGGGGCTGCGGCTGGGGCGGCAACTGTTCGCGGAGCTGCCGGAGCAGAACCGGCTGCGGCGAAACCACGAGCAGCGCTGGGCGATCGACTGTGCCGCCGATGCGAACTTCGCGGACATGTATCTCCATCCCCAGGAGACCAGCTACAACCTCGAGCGCCTGTTCGCCTTTGTGGACTCTGCCGATCTGCAGTTTGCAGGTTTTTCCAATCCCAAGGTGTGGGACCCCAGCCGTCTGCTGCGGGGCGAGTTGCTGGAGCGGGCCCAGGCGCTGCCCAGCCGGGCCCAGTGGCAACTGGTGGAAGACCTCGACCCCGACATCAGCCACTTCGAGTTCTTCCTCTCCAAGGGGAACTTGCCCCGCCACGACTGGGCTGAGCCTGTCCAGTTGCTGGCGGCAACCGGGGAGCGCAACCGTTGCCTCTGGGGCTGGCCCGGTGCGGCCCTGCTCGATTCCGACATGGCCCCCCTGGACTTGAGCGCCGATGGCCTGGCCCTGATGCAGGCGCTCGAGCTGGCTCCGGCAGGAACGCCCCTGGCCGCGCTGCCGTTGGGCTGGGAGTCCGCTCGGATCGCAGCTGTGGCAAGGGAACTGCAGGGGCAGCAGGTTCTACTGCTTCGCAACCCTCCTGGCAAGGCTGCGTGATAGATTCCGCGCGCCTTTTCAGAGCCGCGGCGCATTTGCAGGCCTCACCCGTGAACCCCCCTGAAACCGATCCCCTCGAGGGGGTTGAGATCGAGGCGGAGAGCGGTGTTGAAGCTTCCATCAGCCCCGATTCGGCCCTGGAACCCCCGTCGTCGGGTTCCCCCGACGACTACGCGCAGCTTCAGCGGCGCCTGATCCTGGCCACTCTGATCGTCTCCGCTCTGGCGGTGTCCATCACGGCCCTGGTCTTCAGCCTCCAAACGGCCGCCAGCTTGCTGGTGGGCGCCTTGGGCGGAGTGCTCTACCTGCGGCTTCTCGCCCGCAGTGTCGGCAAGCTCGGCAACGGCTCGAAGAAGGTCGGCAAGACCCAGCTGCTCGTCCCCGTGGTGCTTGTGCTGGCGGGAGCCCGAATCCCCCAGCTCGATCTGTTGCCGGCTTTGCTCGGCTTCTTGCTCTACAAGCCCGCTCTGATCCTCCAGGCCTTTTCCGAGACCTGAGCTCCGGCCTCGCCGGTTTCCCCTCAACCGTCGCTCCCGCGACACCGAACTTCCAGCCAGATGGTTCCCTTGCCACTTGCTCTTCCCTTAGCCGAACTGGAGGTGGGTCAACACCTCTACTGGCAACTTGGGAATCTGAAGATCCACGGCCAGGTGTTCCTGAGCTCCTGGGTCGTGATCGGTGCCCTGCTGGCCCTCGTGGTGGTGGGCACCCGCAAGATGGAGCGGGATCCCCGTGGTGTCCAGAATCTTCTGGAATTCCTCTGGGATTACATCCGCGATCTTGCCCGTGAGCAGATCGGTGAGAAGGCCTACCGCGACTGGCTGCCCTTTATCGGCACGTTGCTGCTGTTCATCTTTGTGAGCAACTGGGGTGGCGCTCTGGTGCCCTGGAAGCTGATTCACCTGCCCAACGGTGAGCTCGGGGCTCCCACGGCAGATATCAACACCACGGTCGCTCTGGCGCTGCTGGTCTCGCTCTCCTACTTCTACGCAGGTTTGAGCCGCAAGGGATTCCGGTACTTCGAGTACTACGTGGAGCCCACCCCGATCATGCTCCCGTTCAAGATCATCGAGGATTTCACCAAGCCTCTCTCCCTGTCTTTCCGTCTGTTTGGCAACATCCTTGCCGACGAACTGGTGGTGGGTGTGCTGGCTTTCCTGGTGCCCTTGTTCGTTCCCCTGCCGGCCATGTTCTTGGGCCTGTTCACCAGCGCCATCCAGGCCCTGATTTTCGCCACCCTCGCCGGTAACTACATCGGTGAAGCGGTGCACGAAGAGCACCACTGACCCACTGATGGTCAGGCCAGGCCGGTCCGCCGGTCTGGCAAACTCTCTGCGCGCAGGTCCGGCTCGATCCGGGCCCATCTCAGGTCTTCTGAGATGTCCCAGGCGCAGGGATAACGTCCCGGTCCCAATCCGCGCTCTCCCGGCGCCCCACATCCTTAGTTCCACCATGGATTCCCTCACTTCCGCTGCGTCTGTTGTGGCCGCTGGTCTCGCTGTTGGCCTCGGCGCCATCGGCCCCGGCATCGGTCAGGGCACCGCAGCTGGTTCCGCCGTTGAAGGCATCGCTCGCCAGCCCGAAGCTGACGGCAAGATCCGCGGCACCCTGCTGCTGTCCCTGGCCTTCATGGAAGCTCTCACCATCTACGGCCTCGTGGTCGCCCTGGTGCTGCTGTTCGCCAACCCCTTCGCCGGCTGATCGCGAACGGAGGTGAGTGGGGGCCGACTGCCCATGGTGGTCAGCCCCTTCCCACATCCCAGCCCTTCCTGCTTATTGGCCGCTTGACGGCCCTCCGGACTACCCCGGATCACCCGCCCGCACCCCCGCCTCATGACCAGCTGGCTACTGCTAGGTGCAACGGAGGGAGGTCTGTTCGACCTCGATGCCACCCTGCCGCTGATGGCGGTGCAGGTGGTGCTCCTCACCTTCATTCTCAATGCCCTGTTCTTCCGCCCCGTTGGTCGGGTCGTGGAAGAGCGTGAGGGCTACATCACCACCAGCCGTGCCGAGGCCAAGCAGAAGCTTGCCCAGGTTGAGCGTCTTGAGGCGGACCTCAAGGAACAGCTCAAGGATGCCCGCGTGGCAACCCAGAAGCTGATTCTCGAAGCGGAGCAGGATTCCGACAAGCTCTACCGCGAAGCGCTGGCGGCTGCTACGGCGGATGCCAACGCCACCCGGGAGCAGGCCCGGCGTGAGATCGACGCCCAGCGGGAGTCGGCCCTCAGTCAGCTCAAGGGTGATGCCGACAAGCTCGGTGACCTGATCGTCAACCGTCTGCTGGCTGCCAAATGAACTTCCCTTCGATCCTGGCCTCGCACGGTGGTTTCGGGCTGAACCTGAACCTGTTCGAGACCAACATCATCAACCTGGCGATTGTCATCTTCGCCCTCTACAAGTTCCTCCCCAATTTCCTGGGTGGAATTTTGGAGCGGCGACGCGCTGGCATCCTCGCCGACCTCAAAGACGCTGAGGAGCGTCTAGCTGCCGCCACCAGCTCTCTGGCCCAAGCCCAGAGCGATCTGGCCGCCGCCCAGCAGAAGGCCGATCAGATCCGTGCTGATGGCAAGGCCCGTGCCGAAGCCATCCGCCTCGACAGCGAGACGCGCACCATCGAGGAGATGGCCCGTCTCAAGCAAGGTGCCACCGCCGACCTCAACGCCGAAGCCGCCCGCGTGAGCAACCAGCTGCGCCGCGAAGCGGCCCGCCTGGCCATCGAGAAGGCTCTGGCCACCCTGCCCGGCAAGCTCGACGAGAAGGCTCAGGCCCAGTTGGTGAATCAGTCCATCCAAAACCTGGGGAACGCCTGATGCCGCTGCTCAACACCATCACCACTCCCTACGCCGAAGCCTTCCTGCAAGTGGCCGACAGCCGCCAGGAAGTCGATCAGGTGGTCGACCAAGCCAAGGCCGTTCTGGCCATCTGGGCTGAATCCCCGGAACTGCGTCAGGCCATGTCCTCACCAGTTCTCGAAGTTGACGCGAAGAAGGCGGCCCTCGAGAAGCTGTTTGCCGATCAGGTGACCCCGTCGTTCCTCAATCTGCTGAAGCTGCTGGCCGATCGCCAGCGCATCGGCGTTCTGGATGCCGTGCTTGAGCGCATGCTCGAGCTCTATCGCGATCAGCGCAACATTGCGCTCGCCACCGTCACCTCCGCTGCCGCCCTCAGCGAGGAGCAGCAGGCCGAGCTCAGCAAGAAGGTTCAGGCTGTTGCCGGTACCGACAAGCTGGAGATCAGCCTCAAGGTGGACCCTGCCCTGATCGGCGGTTTCGTCGTGAAGGTCGGCTCCAAGGTGATTGACGCCAGCCTTGCGGGTCAGGTGCGTCGCCTCGGACTGGCGCTGGCCAAGGTGAGCTAGCTCCGCACCCGTCAATCGTTCTCACCCTTCGTCCTCAACACCAACGCCTCCCATGGTTTCCATCCGCCCCGACGAGATCAGCGCGATCCTCAAGCAGCAGATCGCTGATTACGACAAGTCGGTGTCCGTCAGCAATGTCGGCACCGTGCTGCAGATCGGCGACGGCATCGCCCGCGTCTATGGCCTCGAAGAGGTGATGGCCGGTGAGCTGGTGCAGTTCGAAGACGGCACGGAAGGCATCGCCCTCAACCTTGAGGACGACAACGTGGGTGCGGTGCTGATGGGCGAAGGCCGCGGCATCCAGGAAGGCAGCACCGTGAAGGCCACCGGCAAGATCGCCTCGGTGCCCGTGGGCGACGCCATGCTCGGTCGCGTGGTGAACTCCCTGGGTCAGGCCATTGATGGCAAGGGCGATATCGCCACCACCGAGACGCGCCTGATCGAGTCGATGGCGCCCGGCATCATTCAGCGCAAGTCGGTGCATGAACCCATGCAGACCGGCATCACCGCGATCGACGCGATGATTCCCATCGGCCGCGGCCAGCGTGAGCTGATCATCGGCGACCGCCAGACCGGCAAGACCGCCATCGCGATCGACACGATCATCAACCAGAAGGGCGAAGACGTCGTCTGCGTGTACGTGGCCGTGGGCCAAAAGGCCGCTTCTGTGGCCAACGTGGTGGAAGTGCTGCGCGAGAAGGGCGCCCTCGACTACACCATCGTGGTGGCGGCCAACGCTTCCGAATCGGCGGCCCTCCAGTACCTGGCTCCTTACACCGGTGCCGCCATCGCTGAGTCCTTCATGTACAAGGGCAAGGCCACCCTCGTCATCTATGACGACCTCACCAAGCAGGCTCAGGCTTACCGCCAGATGTCGCTGCTGCTGCGTCGTCCCCCCGGTCGTGAGGCCTACCCCGGCGACGTGTTCTATTGCCACAGCCGCCTGCTCGAGCGTGCCGCCAAGCTGAGCGACGCCATGGGCAAGGGCTCCATGACAGCTCTTCCGATCATCGAGACCCAAGCTGGCGACGTGTCGGCCTACATCCCCACCAACGTGATCTCGATCACCGATGGTCAGGTGTTCCTCAGCTCCGACCTGTTCAACTCCGGTCTTCGCCCCGCCATCAACGTGGGTATTTCCGTGAGCCGGGTGGGAGGTGCCGCCCAGACCAAGGCCATCAAGAAGATCGCCGGCACCCTGAAACTGGAGCTGGCTCAGTTCGACGAGCTGGCCGCCTTCTCCCAGTTCGCCTCCGACCTGGATGCCGCCACCCAGCAGCAGCTGGCTCGCGGTAAGCGTCTGCGCGAAATCCTCAAGCAGCCCCAGTTCAGCCCCCTGATCCTGGCCGAGCAGGTGGCTGTGGTCTACGCCGGCGTCAAGGGCCTGATCGACGAAGTGCCCGTGGAGTCCGTGGTTCAGTTCTGCCGCGAGCTGCGCGAGTACCTCAAGAGCAACAAGCCCGAGTACATCACCAGCGTGCAGACCGAGAAGCAACTCAGTGAGGCTTCTGAAGCCCTGCTGAAGGCCGCCATCAACGAAGTCAAGTCGTCGATGCTGGCTGCGGCCTGATCCTGACGGTTAACCCAGAGATCCGATTCCATGGCGAACCTCAAGGACATCCGCGACCGAATCAGTTCGGTCAAGAACACCCGCAAGATCACCGAGGCCATGCGCCTGGTGGCCGCAGCGAAGGTGCGCCGAGCTCAGGAACAGGTGCTGCGTAGCCGCCCCTTTGCTGACCGTCTGGCCCGCGTGCTGGAAAATCTCCAGTCGCGCATGCGCTTCGAAGATGCCGATGCTCCCCTGCTGGAGGATCGCGACGTTCGCACCATCACCCTGCTCGCCGTGACCGGCGACCGCGGCCTGTGCGGTGGCTACAACGCCAACATCATCAAGCGCACGGAACTGCGCGTGGCCGAGCTCAAGGGCCAAGGCTACGACGTGGATCTGGTGTTGATTGGCCGCAAGGCGATCACCTACTTCCAGAACCGCGCCAGCCTTTACAAGATTCGCGCCACCTTCACCGGTCTGGAGCAGGTTCCCAACGCTTCCGAAGCGGCTGAAATCGCCAACGAGGTGCTGGCCGAGTTCATCTCCGGCAGTACGGATCGCGTGGAGATCATCTTCACCAAGTTCATCAACCTGGTGAGCTCCAAGCCCGTGATCCAAACACTGTTGCCTCTGGATCCTCAGGGCATCGCCATTCCGGACGACGAGATTTTCCGTCTCACCACCCGGGATGGCCAACTGGGCGTGGAAACAGGCAAGGTGCAGAACCAGCAACCGGCTCTTCCTTCCGATCTGGTGTTCGAGCAGAGCCCCGAGCAACTTCTCAATGCCCTGCTGCCCCTCTACCTTCAGAACCAATTGCTGCGTTCCCTGCAGGAAGCTGCCGCTTCTGAGCTGGCTAGCCGGATGACTGCGATGAACAACGCCAGCGATAACGCCAAGGCCTTGGCCAAGTCGCTCACCCTCGACTACAACAAGGCCCGCCAGGCCGCCATTACCCAGGAGATCCTGGAAGTGGTGGGTGGCGCGGCCGCCATGGCCTGAGCCCTAACCGACTCACGCTTCACCGAGCCCTGGCCCCCATGGGACCAGGGCTTTGTACTGTGGATTCTCCCCAAGGCGTTCGGCTGTTGAGAGCAGCGGCAGGCCTGGATCCCAGGAACGCTTTTTGTGTGTCAGGGATTACAAGAAACCGTGAAAACCGTTGTGCTCACTGGGGCTCCCTAGGTTGCGAGCGACCGTTTTGTGGCCCTATGACTGCCCTCGATCGTGTTGTTCGCTCCGGTGTGGCCATGGCCGCCGCCGGCGCCCTGCTGCTCACGGGTTGCAGCCAGACCCAGGATGCCGCCAAGCAAGCGGCTTCCACCGTGGGCGATGCAGCCCAAACCGCAGCCTCCGGTGCAGGTGATGCGGCCCTGGGTACCGCGGTTAGTCCTGTGCTCAATCTGCTCAAGCAGGGGGAGGCTGATCTCAAGGGAGGCAATCTGGCCGCCGCGGTGACCACCATGGGTGGCTTCGCCGCCCTCTGGGCCACGGCGGGTCCCTTGATCAAGCCGCTGGCGGGTGACAAGTGGCCCGCCATTGAGGCTGCCGCCAACGCGGTGTCGAAGACCTTCGCTAACGGCACTCCCTCCGTGGCCGATGCCGGCACCGCCATTCAGGGATTGCTGGGCCCCCTCTCGGCTTTGGTGGCCAAGTAGGGAGCGGCTGAGGTTGCAGGCTGGGGAGACGCCTGTCTTGCGGCTCTCCCCAGCTCCGCGTCCCCCGATGGCCAGCCCCAACCCCGTCCAGCTGTGGCTGGAGCCGTTGTTTCCCCTGGCCCTAGCCCGGGTGCAGTTGCGCCCCGATCCCTGGGATTCAGCGGTGCTGATGCAGGAGGTGCTTGGCCTGCGCGGTGAGGCGGAAGGCAATCCGGAGCCCGGTTGCGCCTGGACTGGGGATCTCAACGGTGTCTGGCAGCTGCACCGCCTGGAGCCTTTCCAGTGGTTGCGCCACCAGGTGGAACAGCAGGCCTGGCTCTATCTCGAGGCCCTCGGTTTCGAGCCGGCCCGCATCGCCCTGCACATCCAACGCTCCTGGCCTGTGGTGAGCGACCTGGGCCAGGTGGTGGGGCGGCATCACCATCCCAATGCCCACCTCAGCGCCATCTACTACCTCAATGGCGATGGCTCGGGCCGCAGTGGTTGCCTGCGTCTCTTCCCGCGCCAGCAGGCCAATGAGCTGGTACCGGGGTTGGCGGTGGGCCATGGGGGGCCGCTCCGGCCGGATACCCCCGCTGCCCAGCTCTGGAATGCCCCCTGGTTGGATGTGGCACCGCAGGCCGGCTTGTTGGTGCTGTTCCCCGCCAGCACCGACCACGCTGTGACGGCCAATGAGGACGCAGACGAGGTGCGCCTCTCGGTGGCCTTTGATCTGGCTCTTACGGCACCCCTGGCCGGTGCCGACGACCCTGCTCCTCCGGAGTATCTGGCGCCCCATCCGGCCCAGTGGACAACCCTCGGGGCCTGACCACCAGCCGTCCGCGAAGATGGGAGGCCCTTTGCCCCAGCCATGAGCGAAACCTTCACCGTTGTCGCTGAACTGAACGGCACGCCGCACACCTTCAGCTGCCGCGCCGATCAGACCGTGCTGGCGGCGGCTGAGGCCGCCGGGGTGGATCTGCCCAGTTCCTGCTGTTCGGGTGTGTGCACCACCTGCGCGGCGCGGGTGACCGAGGGCAGCGTGCATCAGCCCGATGCCATGGGCGTGCGGGCCGATTTGCAGGAGCAGGGGTTCACCCTGCTGTGCGTGGCGTTTCCCCTCAGCAACCTCAAGCTGGTAGCGGGTCAGGAAGACGCCCTCTACGAGGCCCAGTTCGGCCAATTCCAGAAGTGAGCCGCCCGGCTGCCACGTTGCAGCCCCTCAGCCTGCGGGTGAGCCGGGCTGCCGGCCCCCTGCTGCCCCAGATCGAGGCGGCCCTGGCCTGTCACGGCCAGCCGCTGCGCTGGGCCATCACCGCCGTGGAGCCGCCAGCCGATCCGATGGCCGGCCTGGCGGGATCGCTGCTCACGATTGAAGCGGTGGTGCTGGCATGACGGCGGCCAGGCCCCTGCCCACCCTGCTGGTGATTCCCACCGGGATCGGCTGCGCCATCGGTGGCTATGCCGGCGACGCCCTGCCCTCGGCCCGGGTGCTGGCGGCGGCCAGTGGCTGCCTGATCACCCATCCCAACGTGATGAATGGGGCAGCCCTCTACTGGAGTGATCCCCGCATCCACTACGTGGAGGGTTCGGCCCTGGATCGCTTCGCCGCCGGTGCGATCGCCCTGCGGCCGGTGCGCCGCCAGCGGGTGGGGTTGCTGCTCGATGCCGGCATCGAGGAGGAGTTGCGCTGGCGCCATCTGCAGGTGGCGGATGGCTGCCGGGCCAGCCTGGGCCTGGAGATTGGTCCGGTGGTCTGCACCGATACGCCGCTGGAGGTGAGCCTGAGCCAGGGCGCCAGTGGGGCGAGCTGGGGCCGGTTGGGTCGCCCCGATGCCCTGCTGCGAGCTGGCCACCAGCTCAAGGCGGCTGGCGCCACCGCCATCGCGGTGGTGGCCCGCTTCCCGGAGGATCCCACCAGTGAGGCCCTGGCCGCCTACCGCCAGGGCTCTGGGGTGGATGCCCTGGCCGGGGCCGAGGCGGTGATCAGCCATCTGCTCAGCCGGGAGCTGGGGCTGCCCTGCGCCCATGCGCCGGCCCTCAGCCCCTTGCCACTCGACCCAGGCCTGGACCCCCGCGCAGCTGGGGAGGAACTGGGCTACACGTTCCTGGCCTGTGTGCTGGTGGGCCTGAGCCGGGCACCGGACCTGGTGCCGCTGCCGCTCGGCGGCGGTGCCGCTGATGGTCTTCAGGTGGCGGATCTGGGTGCTGTGGTGGCTCCCGCCGGGGCCCTCGGGGGGGCGGCCGTGCTGGCGTGCGCAGATCGGGGCATCCCCCTAATTGCGGTGCACAACCCCTCGGTGCTCAACGTGTCGGCGGAGGCGCTGGGATTGCCGGTGCTGAAGGCGGGCAGCTATGCGGAGGCCGCCGGTTTGCTCGTGGCGCTGCGGGAGGGCATCAGCCCGGCCGCTCTGTGCCGTCCCCTGCCGCCGTTGGTCTGAGCGATGGAGCAGCCCTGTCCCTGTGGGGGCCTCAGCTATGGCTCCTGTTGCAGCCCCCTGCACCGCGGCCTGCTTCAGGCCACCACGGCCGAGCAGCTGATGCGCTCGCGCTATGCGGCCTATGCCCTGGGGGAGGTGGAGTATCTGCTCACGACCCACCCCTCGCCGGAGCCTCTGGCGCGCCGCCGCCGTGCCCTGCAGGCCAGCCTCACGCAGGTGCGCTGGCGCCGGCTGGAGATCCTTGAGGTCACCGCCGGCGGCCCGGACGACACCACCGGCACCGTGACCTTCGCGGCCCACTACGCCGCCGCGGACCAGATCGGGGTGATGCGGGAGTGTTCCCGTTTCGGCCGGGAAGGCCAGCGCCCCGATGGTCGCTGGCTGTATCTGGAGGCCCTGGAGCTCTCTTGAAGCCGGCGGCCCTCGCGCTGCTCAGTGCAGGCAGGCCATGGGATGGCGGTTGGGCAGCCCCAGGGCCTTGGCGACGCCGGGGTGGCACACCGAGCCGTTGATTGTGTTGAGACCAGACACCAGCTCAGGCCGCTCGGTGACGGCCTCCACCAGCCCCCGCCCCGCGATCGCCAGGATGTAGGGCAAGGTGACACTCACCAGCGCCTCGGTGGAGGTGAAGGGCACGGCTCCTGGCATGTTGCCAACGGCGTAGTGCTGCACCCCGTGGATGGTGAGCACCGGATCCGTGTGGGTGGTCTCCCGGCTGGTGGCGATGCAGCCGCCCTGGTCAATGGCCACATCCACAATCACCGACCCGGGTTGCATCTGCTGCACCAACGCCTCCTCCACCAGGGTGGGGGCCCTGTCTCCTGGCAGCAGTACAGCGCCGATCAGCAGATCGGCGCTGGGCAGCAGGCGCTCCAGCAGGCCGCGGCTGCTCACCAGGCTCACCAGCCGACCACGGCGGTCGCTCTCCAGCCGGCGCAGGCGCTGGGGGGAGTGGTCCAGCAGGAACACCTCCGCATCCATGGCGGTCGCCACCCGGGCGGCGTTCCAGCCCACCGTGCCGGCCCCCAGCACCACCACCCGCGCTGGCCGCACTCCGGTGCAGCCTCCCATCAGCACCCCGCGACCACCGTGGGGCTTCTCCAGCAAATGGGCCCCCACCTGGGCGGCCAGTCGCCCGGCGATCTCGCTCATGGGCGCCAGCAGCGGCAGGCTGTTGTCGTCGAGCTGGACGGTTTCGTAGGCGATGGCCGTGGTGCCGGCGCTTAGCAGCGCGCGGCCCACCTGCGGGTAGGCGGCCAGATGCAGGTAGGTGAACAGCACCAGGTCGGGGCGGAGGAAGGCGAATTCCTCCGCTTGGGGTTCCTTCACCTTCACCACGAGGTGGGCGGCCCAGGCCTCCTCCCGGTCCACAAGGCTCGCCCCGGCCGCCTGGAAGGCCTGGTCGTTGATCCCGGCCCCAGCGCCGGCGCCGGTCTGCACCCGCACCGCAAAGCCATGGCTCACCAGTTCCCTGACGCCATCGGGGGTGAGGGCCACCCGCTGTTCATCGCGTTTGATCTCGGTGGGTACCCCGATGCTGGCGATCGGGGCCACGGGGCCCGCCATGGTTGCGCTCTCGATGTCCCCACCATGGCCACGGTCTGGAGGCGGCGCCAGTGCGCCGTTCTCAGGCGCCGCTGGCAATCGGCATGCGCCAGCCGCTGCCGAAGGCGCGGTTGCTCACCTTCAGCAGCGGGGCCGCCTGGCGCCGCTTGAACTCAGCGCGCTGCAGCAGCTGGTGCACCCGTTGGGCCAGGGCGGCATCCGTGCCGCTGGCGATCAGCTCCTCGGGGCTGCGCAGCTCTTCAATCAACGCCTTGAGCAGGGGGTCCAGCACGGCGTAGTCGGGCAGGGAGTCGCTGTCGCGCTGATCTGGACGCAGTTCGGCGCTGGGGGGTTTGCTGCGGATGGCGCTGCCCACCAGTTCGCCCGTGCAGGGCAGGCCCAGGTGTTGGCGGCAGCCGGCAGCTGCGGCTGAATCGATCCAGGCGCAGAGGCGAAACACCGTGGTTTTGTAGAGGTCGCCGATCACGGCCAGCCCGCCGTTCATGTCGCCATAGAGGGTGCAGTACCCCACCGCCAGCTCCGATTTGTTGCCGGTGGAGAGCAGTAGCTGCCCCTGCTGGTTGGCTACGGCCATCAGCAGGGTGCCGCGGATGCGCGACTGCAGATTTTCGGCGGTGAGGCCGCTCGGCACACCCTCCAGGGGGGGCGTCAGAGCGGCATCAAAACTCGCCATCAGCGGGGCGATCGGCACCGTCTGGGTCGTGATGCCAAGCCGATCGGCGAGCGCCAGGGCATCGCTGATCGAGCCGCCGGAGCTCCAGGGCGAGGGCATCAGCAGGCCCTGCACGTTCTCCGGCCCCAGGGCCGCCGCGGCGATCACGGCCACCAGGGCGGAATCGATGCCGCCGCTCAGGCCCAGCAGGGCCTTGCGGAAGCCGCACTTGCGGGCGTAGTCCCGCACCCCCAGCACCAGGGTTCGCAGCAGCAGGTCGTCGTTCGGGGGCAGGGGAAAGCCCGGGCTGGGGCCTCCGGCTGTCACGGCGGCCTGGGCATCGGCATCCCAACAGGCCAGGGCGGTCTCGGCCCAGGGCAATTGGGCCGTGATGGAGCCCGTGGCGTCCATCACGAAACTGCCGCCGTCGAACACCAGCTCGTCGTTGCCCCCCACCTGGTTCACGTACACCACGCTGCAGCCCAGTCGCCGGGCGGCGGCGGCCACCAGATCGCGGCGCTGCTGGCCCTTGCCCTGGGCGTAGGGCGAGGCCGAGAGGTTGATCAACAGATCGGGCTGCAGCGGCTGGAGGTCGCCGATGGGGTCGGAGCCCACCAGCCGCTGGCCGTGGAGGCTGTGGTCCACCCAGAGGTCTTCGCAGATGGTGAGCCCCAGGCGCCAGGGGCGTCCGCCGCGCTCCAGCTGCAGCAGGCAGGGCTGATCGTCCGGGCGGAAGTAGCGCCGTTCATCGAACACGTCGTAGCTGGGCAGCAGCCGTTTGCGCGCCACCACCTGCCACTGGCCTGCGTCCACCAGGGCGGCGGCATTGAATAGGTTGGGCTGCTGCTCCCCCGGGGCCTGTTCGCTCACCCCCAGCAGCAGGCTGAGCCCCGCCGGCAGCTCTGCCGCCAGCTGATCCAGCACCTGCTGCTGCAGGAGCCGCAGGGAGGGCCGCAGCAGCAGGTCGCGGGCCGGGTAGCCCCACAGGGCCAGCTCCGCGGCCACCACCAGGTCGGCGCCCTGGCCGGCGGCCTGATGGCAGGCCGCCAAGAGCCGTTGCCCGTTGCCCCGCAGGTCCCCCACCAGGGGGTTCATCTGAGCCAGGGCAACACGCATCAGGGCTGGGGGGAGGCGGGCTCGTGCCCGAGGCCGTAGAGATTGTGCTTGAGCAGTTCCGGCCACAGGGCCGCTGGCACCAGCTCCGGGCTCGGCTGTTGGCGGATGGCGGAACTGGCCGTGGCGGGCACGGGCAGCTCGAGCACCTCCACCTGCCCCCCCATCTGCTGCAGCTGCTGCAGATCCCCAGGCTCGAGGGGCCAGCCCTGGCGCGGCACCACCGCCAGTCGGCACCGGGCCAGCAGCTCCGAGGCCCTGTACCAACCCGGGATCTGAGGAGCCAGATCGCTGCCCACCACGAACACCAGGGGCTGATCGGGCCAGAGTGCCGCTGCGCGCTCCAGGGTGTCGAGGGCCCGGGGGCTGCTCAGCCGCTGCTCGAGCACCACGCGGGGATCGGCCAGGTCGTCCACCACCGCCTGCAGTAGCGCTGCCCGCAGCGGCAGGGGGGCGCCGTGCTGTTTGCAGGGGTTGTCGCTGGCCCAGGTGGCCACCCGGCCATAGCGGCGGGCCAGGCCGGCCAGCAGCGCCCGGTGGCCGGGGGTGGGGGGATCGGCACTGGTGCCGAACAGGGCCAGGCTGCGGGGCGATGGCGCGCTCATGGCAGCAGGGTCTGCATCGCCGCCGGCATGGGCTCGCGGCTCTGCCACTGCTGCAGCCAGGCGCGGACCTGCGGATCCTGCTGGGCCAGGCGCCTGAGCAGGGAGGCCGGGTGCCGCCCGCCCCGCTGGGCGCTGCGCAGCAATTCGGCGGCGGCCAGTTTCCCGGTGACCCGGGTGGTGTGCACCGCCAGCGCTGCCTGGGCCAGGGCCACCGGCGCGGCGGGAGCCAGGCTCAGCCCGGCACTGAGGGGGGCGGCCAGCAGCAGCAGCTGGCGGATGCCCCCCAGCAGCAGCTGAATGCCCAGTTGGGTGCCCCCCAGCAGCGCGTTCTGGGCCGAGAGCCTGCCCAGCAGCTGGCGGGCGCCGGCACCGCCCATCGGCAGGCCGTAGAGCTGGCAGAGCTGCAGCACCAGGGCCGTGTCCAGGGCCAAGCCGCCGGCCAGATCCAGCAGCATCAAGGGGTTGGCGGCCACGCCGGTGGCCTTCAGGGCGGCAAAGCGGCCGATCAGGCCCTGGGCCGCGGCACGGCCCTGGCGCAGGCGCCAGCGCTGCAGCGACTGGGCGAAGCGGTCTGCGGCCCTTAGCCCATTCAGCCCCAGCAGCAGCTCACCGCTGCTGGCGAGCAGGGCGGTGAGGGCCTGGCGCAGGGGCTCAATCTGTGGAGGCAAGGGCTCGCTGCGCACGCGCCCATCGGCCAGCCATTGGGCCTGGCGCGGGGCCGAGGCCACGGCCAGCAGCTTCAGCCCGCGGGCCGCGGTGGGCAGGCGCCGCTGGATGCTCGCCTCCAGGGCCTGCCGTTCCGCGGCGGGCCAGCAGTCGATGCGGTTCAGCACCAGCAGCACCGGCTTGCCCCCCGCCAGGAGCTGGTCAAGGGCCTCCGCTTCCGGGGTGGTGAGATCGCCATCGAGCACCAGCAGCACCAGATCGGCTCCCAGGGCCACCCGTGCCGCCAGCCGTTGCCGGGCCCTGGCGGCGATCTCGTCGATGCCGGGGGTGTCCACCAGCTCCACGGCCCTCAGGCCAGGGATGGTCACAGGCCAGGCAGCCCGCTCCTGGTTGCGGGTGCAGCCGTGGGCCACATCGGTGGCAAAGGTGGAGCGGCCCAGCAGGGCATTGAGCAGGCTGGATTTGCCCACGCCCACCCGGCCGAACACGGCCACCCGCAGGCGGCGCTGGTCGAGGGCCTGGAGTTGCCGGTCGAGGGCTTGCAGCTCCGGGGCGAGCACGGCCCGTTCGCGCGCGCTCAGCGCCAGTTCGGAGCACCACTGTGCCAGCAGCAGCTCGCAGCGCTGGGCTGCCGAGGGCGCGGCGGCGGTCATGGCGGCAGCGGGGTCACCAGCACTCATTTAATCGGCTGTGCCATCGTCGCGCTCAGCCCCTGCGCCGGAACCCATGCTGATCGGTCCCGAGATCTATGCCGCGCGCCGTGCTCGCTTCCTGGAGGCCCTCGGCGGCGCAGCGGCGGTGATTCCGGCAGCGCCCCTGGCGACCCACCACGCCGATTGTGAATGGCCCTTCCGCCAGAACAGTGATTTCTGGTACCTCACCGGCTTCGATGAGCCCGATGCCGTGGCCCTGTTCCTGCCCCATCGGCCAGAGGGGGAACGCTTTGTGCTGTTCGTGCAGCCCAAGGAGCCCAGTGCCGAGGTGTGGACCGGTTTCCGCTGGGGCTGTGAGGGGGCGGTGACCCAGTTCGGCGCCGACCTGGCCCATCCCCGCACCGAGCTGCCCCAGCTCCTGGCCGACTACCTCAAGGGCGCTGAGGGCATTGCCTTCCGGGTGGGGCGTCACCCCGAGGTGGAGCCCCTGGTGCTGCAGGCCTGGGCAGCTCAGCTGGATCGTGCCCCCCGCAGTGGTGGGGCGGCCCTGGGGCTGGTGGCGCCCTGCCCGTTGCTGCACGCGTTGCGCCTGCGCAAGGCGCCCGAGGAGCTGGTGCGCATGCGCGAAGCGGCGCGGATCTCGGCGGAGGCCCATGAG
>JBIIQU010000125.1:0-4446 GCA_044341905.1 Vulcanococcus sp.
GCCATAGAGCAGCAGGATGACTAGAACGGCGGAGACTTGCAGCAGTGTTTGACCATCAATGGCTGTCTCTAGAACGCGGCGCACATTGGCGGGCAATCTTAGATACCACTTCGGTGCGGCTAGGTAACCCGGTGTGTAGATGTAATTGCGGTAGAGATCGGGTGTGGCGAACGGTTGTTGTGCCGCCGGTTTCTGCTCGATCTCGCGATACATCCGGCCGATCTGGCTCACCGTTCCGGCGGAGAACACAAAGCCGGGACTGCCCTCCTGCCGGCTCTCTTCACTGGTGAGGGTGATGGCTGTATCGCCAAGTGTCCAGCTCTGAGTTGCCTGGCTGCGTTGGTTGTTGAGGGTTTTGAGCCCGACCGAATCTGGAATCGTGATCGGCACGGTGCTGTGGGTGAACACATAATCCAGTACCTCCTTCAGCTGCATGGCTGCCTCATCGGCCATGTCATCGCGCACGCTTTCTGGAAACGTGCTGGCATCGAGCGCCTGCACCGCCAGGGCAAACAACTGCTGGGCCGCGTCGATCCGCTGGCGTGCCACCGGGCTCCAGAACAGTCCTGGGTCCTGCTGAGGATTGCGGGTGGCGAGCTCCAGTTCGTTGGCTACCCGTGCCATCACGGCATAGAAGTTCAGCAGCGTCTCCCGTGGGTTCTCCCCCACGACCTGGTCCAGGGGGGCATCGCTCCAGCGGGCGGCTGTGGCCAGCAGCTCGGGATAAAAGGGCTGCTCACTAATCGGAATGGCCGGCGGGCCGCTGAGTCGCATCGGCGACGGGCCTGCCCATAGCGGTGTCCAGGGCCCGATCACCATCAGCAGGGTCCCCAGCAGCCCTGCCAGCAGTGAGCGGCTCCATCGCTGTGATCGCCAGCGCGCGCTGCGGCTGTTCACGGCCCTTCTATCAGCTGTGGGCGCACTCTGGCAGGGCTTGTCGGTCGCTTCCCATCGGAACCGTCAGAATCGTGCTTCGCTTGTCGCCGCCGCGCCCTTGAGCAGCCCTCGCCTCCATCCCCGCACGATCGAGGCCGTCAAGGAACGCGCCGACATCGTGGATGTGGTGGGTGAGCACGTGGTGCTCAAGAAGAAGGGGCGCGAATTTGTCGGCGTCTGTCCCTTCCACGACGACAAGTCCCCGTCGATGACGGTGTCTCCGGCCAAGCAGTTCTATTACTGCTTCTCCTGCGGGGCCGGCGGCAACGCCATCAAGTTCCTGATGGAGCTGCAGCGCAACAGCTTCAGCGATGTGGTGCTGGAGCTGGCGCGCAAGTACCAGCTGCCGATTGAAACCCTGGAGGGCCCCCAGCAGGAGCGCCTGCGCCAGCAGCTCTCCCGCCGCGAGCAGTTGCATCGGGCCCTTGCCCTGGCGGCTGGCTGGTTCCGCGCCCAGCTGCGCGCCCCGGAGGGCACAGCCGCCCTGGCCTATCTGCGCGATGGCCGTGGCCTAAGTGAAACCACGCTGGAGGCCTTCGGGCTCGGCTACGCACCCGAGCGCTGGGATGGTCTGCTGAGCCACCTGCAGCAGGTGGAGGGGCTGGCGCCGGAGCTGCTGGAGGCCGCTGGCCTGGTGGTGCCCCGCAAGGGTGGTGATGGCTTCTACGACCGCTTTCGCCATCGAGTGATGGTGCCGATCGCCGATCGCCAGGGCCGAATCATCGGCTTTGGCGGCCGCAGCCTTGATGGCGGCGAACCCAAATACCTCAACTCCCCGGAAACGGAGGTGTTTGAGAAGGGCAAGCACCTCTTCGGCCTCGACAAGGCCAGCTCGGCGATCCGCAAGGACGACCGGGCCGTGGTGGTGGAGGGCTACTTCGACGTGATCGCCCTGCATGCCGCTGGCATCACCAACGCCGTGGCCGCCTTGGGCACGGCCCTCAGCAGCCAGCAGATCACCCAATTGTGCCGCTGCTGCGACAGCAAGCGCCTGATCCTCAATTTCGACACCGACGGCGCCGGCGTGCGGGCCGCCCAGCGGGCCATCGGTGAGGTGGAGCAGCTGGCCCTGCAGGGTCAGTTGGAGTTGCGGGTGCTGCAGTTGCCCGCCGGCAAGGACCCCGACGAGTTCCTCCAGCAGCACGGGGCCGGCGAGTACCGCTCCTTGCTGGACTCCGCACCCCTCTGGCTTGACTGGCAGATCGACCAGGTGCTCGCAGGGCGGGACCTGGCCAAGGTGGACCAGTTCCAGCAGGCGGTGACGGCCTTGGTGGCGCTCCTGGGCAAGTTGCCCGCCAGTGCCGTGCGCTCCCGCTACCTGCAGCAGGTGGCCGAGCGCCTCAGCGGCGGCCAGGCCCGTCTCGCCATTCAGCTGGAGGACGACCTGCGTCAGCAGGTGAAGGGCCAGCGCTGGCATGGCCGCTCCCAGAAATGGGAGCAACCTGGTGAGGCGGGCCTGCGCGAGCGGGCCGAAGCCGAGCTGCTGCGGCTCTACCTGCATTGCCCCATGCATCGCGGCGCTATTCGGGCCGAGTTGCGTCGCCGTGAGCTCGACGACTTCGCCATTGCCCATCACCGCCAGCTCTGGGCTGCCATCGGTGGCCTGGAGGAGGACAACCTCGGTGCTGGCCGCCT
The DNA here is from genome assembly GCA_044341905.1 of Vulcanococcus sp. Lineage (GTDB taxonomy): Bacteria > Cyanobacteriota > Cyanobacteriia > PCC-6307 > Cyanobiaceae > Vulcanococcus. The sequence continues at coordinate 2,572 of JBIIQU010000125.1, forward strand.
CGAGGCGGTGAACCGCGGCACCGATCCCGGCCACGACCTGGCCGATCTCGATCTGCCCAGGCTGCTGGGCGATCAGCTGCTGGTGGAGCAGAGCGCCCTGCTCACCCGCCTCACCCCCTTGTTGGAACCCACCGAGGTGCAGCGCATGGCCTTCTCCCAGGCCCTGTTGCAATTGCGGGGCGCCACCGCTGCGCTGGAGCGGCAGCGCAGCCTCAAGCGTTGCCGCCATCTGCTCAATGCCTGGAGCAGCCAGCGGCTGGAAACGCTGGAGCGCTGCATTGCCCGACTGCTGGAGGAATCGCAGACGGACGAGCCCCTTGCGGCTGGTGCCACCACCGGGTTGAGCAACCCCGGCCTTGACATGGAAACCCGCATTGATGCCATGTTCGCCGACCTCAACAGTGATGCGTTGAAGTTCCAGGAGCTCTACTACAACGAGCGCAAACACGTGACCCACCTGGATCAGCAACGCCGGGCCAGCTACGAGGAAGTGGCCGGTGGTGTGGCCCAGCAGCCTGATGCGTTGTCGGCCTAAAGCCCCCCAACATCTGTTAGGACACGCTCCTGTTCTGCTCCGGTCTGTCGATGGGTTTGCTGTCTCGTCCCGCTGTGGTGGCCGTTGCCGGTGTTCTCGTTGCTGCCTGCGCTGGCGGTTCTGCCAGCGCCAACATGATGGATCAGATGGTGATGCACTACTGCAGTAAGGACATGCAGGAGGAGATCACCAAGGCCGGTAAGACCGCCCCCGCCGGCATGATCGAATCCACCTGCACCTGCGTGGTGCAGCGTCTTAAAGCCCGCGACAGCATTGAGCAGGCCAAGACCTTCTGCAAGGCCCAGGCCATCAAGCAGTACGGCGAGATCTGAGCGTTACCGTTGTCTTCAGAGGGCCCACACCGTGGGCACGTCGCTGAGCCGTGTGGTGGCGGCCTGGGAGAGCTGATCGCGCCGCATGGTCCAGGTGGGCTTCAGGCCGCAGGCGGCCCATTGCACCGTGCCGTTGCCGTAGTGGCGGTTGAGCCGATCCACGCACTGCATCAGGGCGGTGCGCCGCTGTTGCTGTTCTGCCGGCAAGGGCACCAGCAGGTGGTGCTGCAGTTGCGACTCCGGCTGCAGCTCCTGCAGCAGCACGCCGGCCTTCTGGAACTTCTTGTGGGGCCGGTACAGCGCCGGCACCAGTTCCAGCGCGGCCGCCAGCAGCACCCCGGTGTCGTTGCTGGCCACGGGCAGGGCCAGGCTGGCGGCCTTGCTGTAAAAGCCGGAGCTGAAGGGACTGGTCCGGGCGAACACCGTGAGCCGGCCGGCCCGCTGCCCCTGGCGCCGCAGTTTTTCCGCCGCCCGCACCACGTAGCTGGCCACCGCTTCCCGCAAGGGTGCCTCCGCCTCGATGGGCTGGCTGAAGCTGCGGCTCACGCAGGTTTCCCGCTTGGCGCTGGGGCCCTCCTCCAGGGGGAGGCAGCTGATGCCGCGCAGTTCCTGCTGCAGCCGCAGCCCCACCACGCCGGCCTTGGCCTTGAGTTCGCCGCTCGGCATGTCCCGCAGTTGCAGGGCCGTGGCCACGCCCCGCAGCCGGCACCAGCGGCTGAGTTTGCGGCCGATCCCCCAGACATCCTCAATGGCCACTCCCGCCAGCTGACTGGCGGGGTCCTGGCTGCTGGCGAGGTCGAACACCCCGGCGTGTTGGCTCTCCCCCTTGGCGATGCGGTTGGCCAGCTTGGCCAGCACCTTGCTGGGGCCAATGCCGATGGCGATCGGCAGGCCCAGGTCGCGGTGGATGCGCGCCCGCAGCTCCCGGCCCCAGCCCTGCAGATCGCCATGGCGGGGCCGGGGTAGGCGTCCGAAGGCCTCGTCGATCGAGTACACCTCGAGCTCGGC
>JBIIQU010000126.1:0-4438 GCA_044341905.1 Vulcanococcus sp.
CAGGTGGATGTGGCCGTGGATGCCACTCTCACCCGCTCGCTGTATACCTCCCTCACGACCCTGCTGCCCCTCTTGGGCCTGATTTTCTTCGGTGGCGCCAGCCTGTTCTGGTTCGCCGTCGCCCTCACTACCGGGATCGCGGTGGGGAGCTGGTCGAGCATTGGCGTGGCGCCCACCTTGCTGCCCCTACTCGCGCGCCGTTGACGCCCCTAGGCCGCCTTAGCTGGGTTCCCCTGCTGCTGACTGGTCTGGCCCTGGCCGATCTCAGCGGGGAACTGAGGTTGTTGGCAGATCACTTCACCTGGACCTCGCTGTTCTATCTGCCTGCCCAGCATCCCTTGGCCACGGCTGTGCTGGTGCTGTTGCCCTCCCTGATCCGGCGCTATCGCTGATCCGCTTCACCGGACGTTGTTGGGGCTGGTTTGTTACCAGCGGTCCATCACCTGTTCCACCACCACCTTTTCCATCACCACCTGGAGCACCACCACCAGGGGGAGGGCCAGCAACACGCCGGGCAAGCCGAGCAGAGCCCCCAGGCTCAACTGGGCCATCAGGGCCACCGTGGGCAGGAGATTCACGGTGCGGCTCAACAGGAGCGGTGTGAGCAGAAACGCCTCGCCGTTCTGGAGGGCCAGGCGCAGGATCAACACCTGCAGCACTTTGGCTGGTGAGACCAGCAAGGCCACCGCCAGCGGCAGCAGGCTGGCCACCGTGGGGCCGATGGTGGGCACAAAGGTGAGCAGGCCGCACACCAGGGCACTCAACAGGGCCAGGGGCACCTGCAGGGCCGCCAGGCCGGCCCAGGTGAGCACAAACACCGTGCTGGCGGAGATGGTCATGCCGGCGAGCCAGCCCCCCAGGGCTTCGCGGCACTCCCGCAGCAGGTCGCCCATCAGGGGCCGATAGCTGTTGGGCGTGGCCGCCAGCACCAGACGCTGATGGCTGCGGGGATCCAGCACCAGCAGCACCGCCAGCAGCACCATCAACAACAGTTGGATGGTGCCGTTGGCGGCACCACCGGCGAAGCCGAGCAACTGGGCACCGATCGGCTGCAGTTTGTCCCAGGTGGCGAAGGCCTGGAGCTGCTGTTCGAGGCTCTCCAGCATGGTGAAGCCGCCCACGAGGCGGCCCAGGCGTTGCACCAGGGTGGGCACCAGTTGGGTGAGTTGATTCACCTGTTGCAGCAGCTCAGGCAGCAGCAACTCCGACAGCTTCCAACCGCCCACCAGGATCAAAGCCAGCACAATCGCCAGGGCGGCTGGGCGATTGAGGCGGCTCACCCGCCGCAACCAGCTCACGGGCACATCCAGGGCCACCGCCAGCACCACGGCGCCGAACAGCACCAACAGCACCCAGCGCAGTTCCCAGGCCAGCAGGCCCAGCACGATCAGGCTGAGCAGCCCAAGCCAGGACCGACTGCTCATTCGGCCAGGCGCTGTTGGCGCCAGGGATCGAGCACGTCGTGAATCAGCACCTCCCGGATCACCACCTGGAGGCTCACCGCCAGGGGTAGGGCCAACAGCAGGCCGAGGGGCCCAAACAGCACGGTGAACACGAATTGGGCGATCAGCGTGAGGCCTGGCAACAACTTCACCTGGTGATGCATCACCGATGGCGTGATCACATAGCTCTCCAGGTGCTGCACCAGCACGTAGAGGCCCAACACGGCCAATGCCTTCCAGGGGGAGGCCAGCAGCGCCACCGACATCGGGAAGATCGTGCTCAGGGTGGGGCCCACATTCGGGATCACATTGAGCAGGCCCGCCAGCAGGGCATTGGCTACCACGAGCTTCACCCCGAGGAGCGAGAGACCGATGCCCGCCAGCAGGGCTACGCAGCAGGAGCTGATCAACACGCCACCCATCCAGCTGCTGAGGGCCTCGCCGCAGTGCACCAGCACCTGGCGCAGGCGGCGCCGGTAGAACGATGGCGCCAGCAGTACGGCCACCTCGCGGTAGGCGATGGGCTGAACCGCGATCATCACGGCCACCGCCACCACAAAGAGCAGCTGCACCAGCCCGCTGCCCAGGTTGCCCGCCAGGCCCAACAGCCGCCCCACCCCGCTGCTGAGGCCGGGGTCAGCCAAGGGCGCAGTCCAGCTCTGTTGCAGCCATTGGAGCGCCTCTTTGCCGTAGATCATCCGACTGCTCTGATCCAGGGCCTGGCGCAGCAGCTTGACCGAAAGCGCAGCCGCTGCAGGCAACTGGCGCAGCAGCTCCTGGAACTGCTGCACAAAGGGGGGCACAACGGCGGCGCTCACCACCACCGCCAGCAGCAGGAGCCCCACGAGCGTCAGCAGGAGCGCGATCGGGCGCCCGCAGCCCAGGCGCTGACGCACGACGCCCACGAGGGTGCAGAGCGCCATGGCCAGCACGATCGCGGCAAACACGTGGATCAGCACATCCCGCAGGCTCCACAGCAGCACGAGTGCTGCCGCTGTGGCGATCAGTCCCAGCCACTGGCCGAACTTCAAGCGTCAGTCCTGCTCGTCGTTCTGGGCCTGGGCCGCCTCGTCGCTCTTCTTGGCAAATCCCAGGCCATTGGTTTCGGCATAGCGCTCGGCGAAGCGCATGAAGCGCTCGAAATCCTCCAAGGTCTTCCAGGTGTAGGTCGCTTCCAGCGCGGCGGGCTTGCCATTCACAAAACGTGCATTCACATCGCGGGTCACCAGCTGACCCTCCTCATCGAGCATGTACATGCCACCGATGTCGCCAAGGGTTTCGGGGGCGAGCGCCTGGGGTTGCTCGAACACGAACATCGCCTGGCCGGTGCGGCCATCGCGGGAGCGGGTCATGCGGATGTCGGCAACCACGGGTTCGTCAACACCGCGGAAGAACTGGATCGCCGCCATCGGATGCCCTGGAAAACCCGATCCTAGGCAGTGCCACTCAACCCATCTCGGCCTGCATGATTCCGTTGGCCAGCAACTGAGCGGCGGCCTCGGCGGCGCTGCTGAACCCCAGCTCCACGCTGCCCAGCAGACGCTCGGCCTCCCCGTCGCCGTGCTGCTCGAGCTCACGGTCGTAGCAGCGGTCGTAGTAGTCGAGCATCTGCCGGCAGGCCTTACTCCAATCGCGCCGAGCGATGGCCTCCAGCGCCGCCGCGGTGCGCTGCGGTCCCAGGCGCTTGCCGATGCGGCTGGTGGCCTCGGCCAGGGCCTCAGGATCCTGAACGCCATACACCGCCACCAGATGGCGCAGCCGCTCCTCAAGGGGCCGCTGGATCTCCAGAAGCGGTGCCTGTTGCATCTGGCGCCACACCCCAGACGGCACGCGGCAACGCCCCACCTGCACGCTCTCCGCCTCCACCCAGATGGCTGTGGCGCCCACCTGGGCCTGCAACACAGCGGCAATCCGGTTCTCGTAGTGCTCGTTGCTGGGCTGGGGCGGCAGTCCGAGGTTGCCGAAGCTGCTGCCGCGGTGATGGGCCAGCCCCTCCAGGTCGAGCACCGCCACACCTCGATCGCGCAGGGCTAGCAGCAGGTCAGTCTTGCCGGTGCCGGTGCGCCCCCCGAGAAGCCGGAGGGGCCAGGGCTGCTCCAGCTGGGCCAGCACCCAGCGGCGGTAGGCCTTGTACCCCCCTTCCAGCAGCGTGCAGGGCAGATCCAGGGTGTCCGCCAACCAGGCCACGCTGCCGGAGCGCATGCCACCGCGCCAGCAGTGGATGCGCAGGGGAGCTCCAGCCGCTCCCGTACTCCAGGCCGTGAGGGTGGTGCCGAGCGCCGCCAGCTTGGGGCCCACGAGGGCCAGCCCCAGCTGGACGGCCTCCTGCCGCCCCTGCTGCTTGTAGGCGGTACCCACCTCGGCCCGCTCGCCATCGCTGAACAGCGGCAGATTGCGGGCCCCTGGGATGTGGCCTTGGGCGAATTCTGCGGGGGTGCGCACATCCACCACGGGGCCGCTGCCCTGCAGAAAGGTTTCGATCGCCAGCCGCTCTGCCATGGAAGGGGGGTCTCGACTGCCGGTCTGGCCTGACATAGTGGGCCAACGCTGGCTCCCCGTCAGGTCAGCTCGCCCCCATGCTTTCCGGACCTCCCGTCTCCGCCTCCGCCAGCGCCGATCAACTGCTGGACCGTTTTCTCTCCAGTTCCGTGCGCCAGCGCCGCAGCCTGCTGGCCCAGGTGCAGCAGCGGAGCGCTGAGATTCGTCCCTGCATTCCCGAGCTGCTCAATCGGCTTGATGCCACCGGCGACGATTGGGCTGCGGGCACCTTGATCCAGCTACTGCTGGCCCAGCCCGACGATCTGAGCGAGTCCTTCCAGCAGCGCCACCCCGAGGGTTGGCTCGCGGTGAGCAGTGCCCAGGGCATCGATTACACCCCGCTGCAGCAGGCCCTCAGCCTGCTGCAGTTCGAAGAGGCCGATCGCCTCACCAGCGAGATCCTGCGCCAGATGGCGGGTGCCGCTGCTGTGAAGCGGGGCTACGTCTACTACTCCGAA
>JBIIQU010000127.1:0-4397 GCA_044341905.1 Vulcanococcus sp.
GCTGGCCCAGGCGGAGCGGCATGCCGAGGTGATGATCCCCGGCTACACCCACCTGCAGCGGGCCCAGCCCATCTGCCTGGCCCATCACCTGCTGGCCTATGTGGAGATGGCCGAGCGCGACCGGGCCCGCCTGCGGGATCTGCGCCATCGGGTGAACATCTGCCCCCTGGGGGCTGCCGCCCTAGCCGGCACGCCGGTGCCGATCGATCGGCGCCACACCGCCGCGGCCCTGGGCTTTGAGGAGGTGTATGCCAACAGCCTCGATGCGGTGAGCGACCGGGACTTTGCCGTGGAGTTCAGCGCCGCCGCCAGCCTGGTGATGGTGCACCTGAGCCGGCTGAGCGAGGAGGTGATCCTCTGGGCCAGCGAGGAGTTCGGCTTCGTGGCCCTCACCGACCGCTGCGCCACCGGCAGCAGCCTGATGCCCCAGAAGAAGAATCCGGATGTGCCAGAGCTGGTGCGGGGCAAGTGCGGCCGGGTGTTCGGCCACCTGCAGGGCTTGCTGGTGATGATCAAGGGCTTGCCCCTGGCCTACAACAAGGACTTCCAGGAGGACAAGGAGGCCCTGTTCGACGCGGTGACCACCACCCGCGACTGCCTGGAGGCCATGGCGATCCTGTTTGAGGAGGGCCTCAGCTTCCGGCCGGAGCGCCTTGAGCAGGCGGTAGCCAGCGATTTCTCCAATGCCACCGATGTGGCCGACTATCTGGTGGCCAAGGGGGTGCCGTTCCGCGAGGCCTACCAGCTGGTGGGTGGCCTGGTGAAGGGCTGCTTGCAGGAGCGGATCCTGCTGCGGGATCTGCCACTGGAGCGCTGGCAGCAGCTGCATCCCGCCTTCGAGGCCGACATTGCGGAGGCCATCCATCCCCGCCAGGTGGTGGCGGCCCGCCGCAGCGAGGGCGGCACGGCCTTTGAGCAGGTGCGGCTGCAGCTCCAGCGGGCCAAGGCGCGGCTGGCGGGCTGAGCGCGCGCCCTTTACCGGCCTGTCGGCCTCAACGGCTCTGCTTCTGCTGCAAACGAGCACCGGCCGAACTTATGCGGCGGGTCTAATCTCAAAAGGCTGAACCTTCGCCTGATCGGCCCCTTCGGCCTGTGAGCATTTTTGTTGGAAACCTGCCCTTCCGCGCTGAGCAGGAGGACGTGGCCGAGCTGTTTGCCCCGTTTGGTGCCGTGGCCAATTGTTCGCTGCCGCTGGAGCGCGATACCGGGCGTAAGCGCGGCTTCGCCTTCGTGGAGATGGCCGATGACGAGAGTGAAAATCGGGCGATTGATGGGCTCCAGGGCGCCGAGTTGATGGGGCGTCCCCTGCGCATCAACAAGGCCGAACCCCGCACGGGTGGCGGCGGCGGCTACGGAGGCGGTGCTCCCCGCCGCGTTAATGGCGGTGGTTACGGCGGCGCTGCTGCCGGCGGTGGCGTGGATCGCCCCTCCGGTGCCTCGGGCTGGGAAGACCGCAGCTATGGCAGCGGCGACAGCTTTGGCGAAGGCCGCAGCCGTCGCCGTCGCAGCAGCGGCCCCCAGGACTGAACGCCTCAGAGGCCGCGAGCTTCGAGTTGCAGGGCGGCCGCTTCCAGCACCTCCGGGCCTGCCGTTCGCGCCCCGGCGGCGAGGCCGAGATCACGGCGCCAGTGGCGGGCGCCGCTGACCCCCTCCACCACCTGCACCAGATGGCGGGCAATGGCCCAGAGCCGCCCGCCCTGGGAGCACCAGCGCTCGGCATAGGGGATCAGCCCCCGCACCACGCTGGAGGCCAGCACCGGCCCGTGGCTGGCATCGCCGAAGAGCTCCCGGTCCACAGGCGCCCAGCGCAGGGGGTGGTCGTAGGCGGCGCGGCCCACCATCACCCCATCCACCCACTGCAGCTGCTGCTGGCAGTCCGCCAGCTCCAGCAGCCCGCCGTTGAGCTCGATGCTGAGTTGCGGGCGCTCCTGCTTGAGCTGGTGCACCAGGTCGTAGCGGAGGGGCGGGATCGTGCGGTTCTGCTTGGGATCGAGCCCTTCGAGCCAGGCCTTGCGGGCATGCACGCTGAAGCGCTGGGCCCCCGCCGCGGCCACGGTGTCCACGAAGTTGAGCAGCTCGGCGTAGGAATCGCGTTCATCGATGCCGATGCGGTGCTTCACGGTCACCGGCAGCCGGCTGGCCTGGGCCATGGCCGCGATGCAGCGGGCCACGTGATCGGGGTCCGCCATCAGGCAGGCGCCGAACCGTCCCTTCTGCACCTTCTCGCTGGGGCAGCCCACGTTGAGGTTGATCTCGTCGTAGCCGCGGTCGGCAGCGATCTGCGCCGCCTGGGCCAGCAGGGCTGGATCGTCGCCCCCCACCTGCAGGGCGATGGGGTGCTCGCAGGCCTCGAAGCCGATCAGCCGCTCCAGCCGGTCTTGGGCCCTCGCGTCTCCCGCGGCGGCGGCCAGGCTGCAGTGGTGCAGGGCCTGGGCCACCACCATTTCGGTGTACAGCAGGCTGCGCCGGGTGATCTGACGCATCAGCACTCGGAAGTGCCGATCCGTGTAGTCCATCATCGGGGCCACACTGAAGCGGTAAGCCCCCTGAACGGGGATGGAAGGGTGGGGCGCCTCGGGCATTCCCCCATGCTGCCCGTTGCCCCTGCCCGCCTTGGCCCCCTCCCCCATGACTGCTGCTCCCCAGCATTGGCCCGTGGTGGTGGCCGGCGGCGGCCCGGCGGGGTTCATGGCGGCCATCAGCGCCGCCGAGGCGGGGGCCCGGGGGGTGTTGGTGCTGGAGAGCACCCCCGAGCCCCTGGGCAAGGTGCTGATCAGCGGCGGCGGCCGCTGCAACGTCACCCACGCCTGCTGGGATCCCCGCGCCCTGGTGGGCTACTACCCCCGGGGGGGCAAGGCCCTGCGGGGCCCCTTCAGCCGCTTTGCCAGCGGCGATGCCGTGGCCTGGTTCGACGACCACGGTCTGGAGCTGGTGGAGGAGGCCGATGGCCGCCTCTTCCCCCGCAGCAACCGCTCCACCTCCGTGATCCACACCCTGCGCCAGGCCGCCAGCGCCGCTGGCGTGGAGCTGCGCACCAGCACGGCCCTGCAGGCGGTGGAGGCCCTGCCGCAGGGGGGCTTCAGCCTGCAGCTGCGGGGCGGCGCGGCCCTCAGTTGCGCGCGGTTGGTGCTTGCCACCGGCAGCCATCCCAGTGGTCGGCGCCTGGCGGCAGAGCTGGGCCATGGCCTGGTGCCGCCGGTGCCCTCGCTGTTCACCCTGGCCTTCAAGCCCAACCCCCTGGTGGCCCTGGCCGGGGTGGTGATGGATCCGGTGGCCCTCGAGCTGGAGCTCGAGCTGCCTGCCGATGCTGCGCCCGGCACCCCCCAGCGCCTGCGCCAGGAGGGGCCGGTGCTGATCACCCACTGGGGCCTGAGCGGCCCGGTCACCCTGCGGCTCACGGCCTTCGCCGCCCGCGCTTTGCATGCGGCCGGCTACAGGGCGCAGCTGAAGCTGGACTGGACGGGCGGCCGCTCCCTCACCGATCTCGAGGCCCTGTTCGCCGCCTGCCGCCGCGAGCAGGCCCGGCGGCAGCTCAGCAACTTCCGCCCCTGGCCGGAGCTGAGTCGTCGGCTGTGGTTCCACCTGCTGGAGCAGCAGGGGGTGGAGGCCGAGCGCCGCTGGGCCGACCTCACCAAACCCCAGCAGCAGGGGCTGATCCAGGCCCTGCGCGCCAGCCGCTATCCGGTGGCCGGCCGCGGCCCCTTCGGCGAGGAATTCGTGACCGCCGGGGGGGTGCCGCTGGGGGAGATGAACCTGGCCACGATGGAGAGCCGCCAGGTGCCCGGCCTGTATCTGGTGGGGGAACTGCTGGATGTGGATGGCGTGACCGGTGGGTTCAACTTCCAGCACTGCTGGAGTTCCGGCTGGCTGGCCGGTGAGGCGATTGCCGCCGCCGCTGGCGCTACTTGATCTGATCGAAGATCGAGAACATCGGCAGGTACATCGCCAGCAGGATCGAGCCCACGATGCCGCCCACGATCACGATCATCGCCGGCTCCAGCATTGAGGTGAGGGCCTTCACCGCGGCTTCCACCTCGTCTTCGTAGAAGTCCGCCACCTTGGAGAGCATGGCGTCCATCTGGCCGGTTTCCTCGCCGATGGCCAGCATGCTCAGGGCTAGATCGGGGAACACCTGTTTGCGGCCGAGGGCCACGCTCAGGGGAATGCCCTCCTGCACATCCCGGCGGGAGTCCACGATGGCGTCGCCGATGACGCTGTTCCCGGCGGTTTCCTGCACGATCTCCAGCGACAGCAGGATCGGCACACCGGCCCGAGTGAGGGAGCTGAAGGTGCGGCAGAACTGGGCGGTGGCGGTTTTCTGCAGCAGGTCCCCGAACAGGGGCAGCTTCAGCAGCAGGGCATCCACCTTGCGCCGTCCCACCGGGGTGGCGTAGTAG
>JBIIQU010000128.1:0-4382 GCA_044341905.1 Vulcanococcus sp.
TGAGGCCGTAGCTGAAATCTGTGGATAGGGAATTCACGGGAATGGTGGCGAGGCTGTTGGTGGCTCTGCCCTCCCAGTCCTGGGATGCATAGGTGTCCAGGTTGATGGTTTGGCGCCAGAGTCCGCGTTGCTTCAAAAGTGCCCCGAATTGTGGGTAGCACGCGCTGGCCAGGCCCAAGGATGGGTACTGGATCAGATCGCTGATGGCGAGGCCTGATTCCCCCGCCAGGGGATGGTCGTTGGCGCTGGCCAGGTGCAGGGGGACGTTGGCGATCTCATAAACGGCGAATAGCGGATCGTCCTGACCGGGTAGATCCGGTTTGCTGCAGGAGATCCAGGCATCAATCACCCGCTCCTGCATGAGCTGCATGGGGCGCTGGATGCCGATCCGGCCCCGGCGTCCGCAAATCCACTGGCTGGGGAGGTCTGCCAGGATGTCGCGGCCTGCCCAGTGGTCGCACTCCAGCCTGAGTTGCTTGGTTTTCAGAAACCGATACAGCTGATGGACTTGTCGTTCCAGGCTGAGCAGATGGCTGTGGGGCTCGGTGCTCCACCCGTTTGTGCTTTTCCGCAGCCTGATGCCCAGCACCTCGGCCGCCTGGGCCGCTCTGCGGGAGATGGCACTTTGGCTGCAGTAGCTGTAGTGAGCCGCATGTTCGCCCGAACCAAGCCAGACCAGATAGTCCAGGGATTGGAGGGCATCTGGTGTGAGCATCCATCTCGAAAACCTGGCACCCTTTTTAAGTGCACTGCCTTTTTAATGGCGAGCTGCCTTGTATTCATGGCTACACACATCACGGGATGCGGACGGGTCTTTGCTCGATTGTTGGAGGGATGGACATAGCCTGGCAGTCCTTAGGTTCTTGTAGTGATTGCTGCGCAATTGTTTCCATGAGTGAGGTATTGAGAGTTTTGGCGTCTCCATTGGCTGCGCTGGAGGCCATCTCTGTAATGGCTTCCAATGCCCGCGACTGTGAATCGCGTGTGGGCCGGTTCCTGCCCGTGCGCGATGCCCATCCCTTGCTCTGCGGCCAGGACTATGCCCACAAGACAGCGTCCTTGCAACTGGGCAGCCTTGGGGTGGTTGTGGGCCTGGGCTCTTCCTTCCGTTTTGAGGTGGACAACCATGAGGTGGTGTCTTTTCTGCTCTCCACGGGAGGACGGACGCGGGTGCGCCTCGGAGGGGCCGCCTATGGCAATAGTCCTGACCAGCCCGGCCTGTTCCTGTCCGGTGAGGCCTATGAGTGCGAAATCAGTGAGGCCAATGGCTTTGTGGTTACGGTGCGGCCCGAACGGCTGGCGAGCGCCGCCCTGGCGATGGCCCAGGAGATGGGAGCTGATGCAGTGGATCTCACCGTGCTGCAGAAGCCTTGCGAAGTGGGCCCGCACAGCGGCCCATCGGCCCATCTGCTGGCTCTGCTCAGCAACACACTGTTGATGCTGGATGGACTGCACGCTTCATCGGCCCTGCAGTTGCAGAGCAATGCCCTGGAGGATCTGATTTGTCGTCAGATCGCTGGCTTGCTGATTCCCCGGTTGGTGGATCGCCGCTGTTGAACGTGGTGATCCACCAGCTGCTCAGATGGACGAGGGCAGCCGACGCGTGAGGTGGCGCAGTTTGCGCAGGGCCTTGAGTTCCACCTGCCGCACCCGCTCGCGGGAGACATCCAGCATGCGGCCAATCTCCGCCAGGGTGTGGCGTTCTTCGCCTTCGAGCCCAAAGCGCAGCTCCAGCACCTGGCGCTCCTGGTCGGTGAGGTAGGTGAGCCAGCGGCCCAGTTGCTCCTGATGAATGCCGCGCTCCACCTGCTCAAGGGGCTCGGCGTGGCTGTTGTCCGCGATCAGATCGCCCAGGAAACTGCGGCCTTCCTCACCATTCACCGGCGCATCCAGGCTGGAGGTGGTGAGGGCCTGGCGCAGCAGGGAATCCAGCTCCTCGATGGGCATGCCCATCTCCTCGGCGATTTCCTTCCGGCTGGGCATGGCCCCTAGCTTGTGGGCCAGATCCAGGCTCACCTTGCGGATGGCTGTGAGCCGTTCAGAGAGGTGCACCGGCAGCCGGATGGTGCGCGACTGGCAGGCGATGGCGCGCGTCATGCTCTGGCGAATCCACCAGAAGGCGTAGGTGGAGAACTTGTAGCCCCGGGTGGGATCGAATTTCTCCACGGCGCGCTCGAGGCCGAGGGAGCCCTCCTGGATCAGATCCAGCAATTCCAGCCCTTTGCCTTGGTATTTCTTGGCCACGCTCACCACCAAGCGCAGGTTGGCCTTCATCATTCGTTCTTTCGAACGGCGGCCCACCCGGATGGTCTTTTTCTCCTTGTCGCTGTAATCCTCGCCTTTGTCTTCTTCCACCAGGCGCATCATCGCCTGCACCTGATTGCCCAGTTCGATTTCTTCGGCTGGGGTGAGCAGCGGCACGCGGCCGATGGTGGAGAGATACCAACTGATCGGGTCATTGCCCCGGCGTCGGCTGGTGCCGCTCGCCGAGAGGCTGGAGGCTGTCATGCGCCGGGTGCTGGAAAGTCCAGAAAATCTCCTATGAAATTGCTGTGCGGCTTGCTTACTTCAGTAACGCTTCAGCTTTCAGCCGCAAAACAACACACTTCGGGATGAAACTTGCGCATTTGTCAGCGTTTGCGCTTCTAACTGTTCCGCGAAGGCGCTCTTTTGCCGCTTTGCGCTGTTTTTACATCGCTTGCGCAGCATGGGCAAGGGCAGTGGCGATCGTCATGGGGGTGCCGCCGCCCAGCCCGCCGCTGGCCACCGCCCGCAGGCCCGCCGCGGCGTGCTCCAGGGCTGCAGCCGCCAGCAGCACGGCGTCGCCCGTGGCCGCCCGAGCAGCGCGCCCCGCCGCGTAGCCCGCCAGCACGTCCCCCAGGCCCGCCCGCGCCGCGTGCACCTCGGCCTCCAGCAGCTGCCAGCGGCACCCATCGGGGCTGGCCACCACGGTGCGGGCGCCCTTCAGCACCACGGCACAGCCGCTGGCCTGGGCAGCAGCAGCAGCAGCTTCGAGGGGCAGCACCCCGACGAGCTCCGGAAACAGCCGATCGAATTCGCCCCGGTGGGGTGTGATCCAGCTGGGCCCGCGGCGGCCCTGCAGCCAGCTGCTGGGTTGCCCCCGCTGGGCCAGGCGATTGAGGCCATCGGCATCCAGCAGCAGCAGGCCCTCGAACCGTTGCAGCTGATGCCAGGCCTGATGGTCGGCGGCCATCGCAGCTTCTCCATCGGCGGCGGTTGGCCCCGGGCCGAGGCCAGGGCCCAGGGCCACGGCATCCAGGCGCTCCAGGGCCGTGGCGGGCAGGGTCCCCAGATCCACGCCGCCCAGGTGCAAGCCGCCCAGGCTGGCACTGAGCACGACATGGGGCTGCACGCTCCAGAGCTGCTGGGCCACCGCCGCCGGCACGGCCGCCCGCAGGCTGCCGCAACCGCTGGCACTAGCGCCGGCCAGGCACAGCTGCGCTGCACCTGGATAGGCCGGACTGCCGGCGATCACCAGCAGGCGGCCCCGCTGGTATTTGCCCGCAGCCTCTGGGCTGCGGGGCCAGGGCGCTGAGGCGGCATCCCGGGGCCGTAGCCCCAGGGGCTGGTGTGGTTCGAGGGATTGCAGCAGGTGGGCGGGCAGGCCCAGGTCGATCCTTTCCAGTTCTCCCACCCAGGCCAGGGCCTGGTCCTGCACCAGCCCTTGCTTGATCAGGCCGATGGTGGCCGTGAGCCCGGCGCAGGCCGCCTGACTGCCGAGCCGTTCGCCGCTGTCGGCGCAGAGGCCGGTGGGCACATCCACCGCCACGAGGGCTCCAGGGCGCTGCTGTTGGCGGGCGGCCAGCAGGTTCTCCAGGCCCGCCCAGCTCTGATCAGGGCGGCGGGTCTGGCCGATGCCGAACAGGGCGTCGATCCACAGGGCCGGATCCGCGGGCAGCGGAGGCTGCTCCAGGCGCGGGATGCCCAGCCACAGGGCATGGCGCAGGTGGGCGGCGGTGAGCGGTTTGAGCCGCTCGTACGGACACCAGATCCGCGTGGCCACGCCCGCCAGGTGCAGTTCCCTGGCGATCACCAGGCCATCGCCGCCGTTGTGGCCGGGTCCCACCAGCACCAGGGCGCCGTTCTGGCGCAGCTCTGGGGCCATCGGGCCCAGGAGCAGCCGTTGGGATAGGGCCAGGGCCGCCTTCTCCATCAGCGCCTCCACCGGCAAGCCGCTGGCGAACAGCTGCTGCTCCAGGGCCGCCATCTGGGCCGAGCTCACCAGCAGGTGGTCAGCGTCGCGCGGGGGCCAGGACAGCGGCAGCACAGGGGGGTGGGGCAGGGGCGTGTCAGCGGTCCACCCTGCGGTTCCATGATGGAAGAAAAGTCCGGACTGTCTCCCTGCAGGCCGGCATGTGTGC
>JBIIQU010000129.1:0-4378 GCA_044341905.1 Vulcanococcus sp.
ATCGGGATCGATGATGAACAGGCCGCGAAGGGCCACACCGGCCTCCTCATCCAGCACTTCATAGGCGCGGGCGATGTCCTTCTTGAGGTCAGCCACCAGGGGATAGGAGATGTCGCCCAGACCACCGTTCTTGCGATCGGTCTGCACCCAGGCCAGGTGGCTGAACTGGCTGTCCACCGAGACGCCCAGCACTTCGCAGTTGCGGCTGGAGAAATCGCTGTAGCGGTCCGAGAAGGCGGTGATCTCCGTGGGGCACACGAAGGTGAAGTCGAGGGGGTAGAAGAACAGCACCACATACTTGCCGCGGTACTGGGACAGGGTCACCTCCTTGAACTCCTGGTCCACCACCGCGGTGGCGGTGAAGTCGGGAGCTTGCAGGCCAACGAGCCGGGACATAGTCGCAGGAAATGGTGGTGTGGAAGCACTGGAGCGACGACCTCGAGCATGCTTCTCGAAGGCGGACCGACTACCAGTTGCCATGGCAACAATTTATCACGCTTCTGCGGGCTGCTGTTGCCGCCATAGGCTGGTTGTACTCGTCAATGCCTCACGCCAATGGCCTGGGATCCGGCCCTGCTGCGCAAGTACAACACCACGGGCCATTTCCGCCTGTTGAATCAGGTGCGCAGCGAGCTCAAGGACAAGCCACTGCAACGCTCCACCCGATCCACGTCGGCGCGGACTACCAGCGCTGGCTCGCGCGTCCAGGCCACTAGCACCACAGTGCCCCAACGGGAGCCACGTCCCGAGCCCCGGGCCGAGGGGCGGGGCCAGGGGCTCACCCGCCGCCGCTCCAGTTCTTTCACGCCGGTGGATCTCCCTGTGGTGCCGCTGCTGATTGATCCTTCGCTTGATCAGCATGGCTTTGAGCCAGTGATGGACGACGACTCCGACGCGACGTCCTTCAGGGATCGTCTCGACGCCGTTGACATGCGCTGATGCCTTCCGAGACCTGAACAACAAACCCGTCCGGCGTAACGGAGGGGCACAAGTTTCGGGACAACCTGAATCGGAGATCAGGGCCGAGAGGCTGTCATGCGGATGGCTCGGGGGAGACTTGAACTCCCGACCTTGGGGTTATGAATCCCACGCTCTAACCAGCTGAGCTACCGAGCCGCGTCTTGATGAGTGTAGACGATGACTCGGCTGGGGCCGGGTCGGCCGCCGCGAGGAGGCTCAGGCTCGCGCTGGGAGGAATTGGAGGGGGTTCACGGCCCCGCTTCCAGCGGGAAGGATTTCAAAGTGCAGGTGTGGGCCAGTGCTGCGGCCGGTGCTGCCCATGTGGGAGATCATGGTTCCCTGAGCGACTAGATCGCCGGGGCGCACCAGGATCCTGCTGTTGTGGGCGTAGCGGCTTAGGGAGCCGTCGTCGTGGCGGATCTCCACCAAGTAGCCGTAGCCGCCGTCATTCCAACCCGCGGTCACCACCTGGCCACCCTTGGCGGCATAAATGGGGGTGCCGACGTTGTTGGCCACATCGATGCCCTTGTGCATGCGTCCCCAACGCCAGCCGTAGCCAGAGCTGAATACACCACTGGTCGGCCAGATCCAGCCTGTTGAGCTGTTGGGCTGCAGGAGGTTGGGTGAGCCTTTGCCATCCCCGAAGCTGGGGGTATCGGGCCAACTGAGGCCACCGCTGCCCGTGGGCTTGAGCCCGAGCACCATGCGACTACGACCGGGAGCCGACTGGGCGAGCCGGATCTGAGTGCCTACTACCAGGCGGGCGGCCTCGAGACCGGGATTGAGCTTGAGGAGCTCCGAGATGGTGAGGTTGTAGCGCTGGGCAATCTTCACCAGGCTGTCGCCGAATTTCACCCGGGCGGCGTCCTCCACGGCAGGAGGGCCTGACACTGGGGGAGAACGTCGCAACTCGCTGGTGTCAATGGCAGCGAGTTGCTTGGCGCGCTTGCTCGCTTGGCTCGGGAGGACCAGCCAGTCGCCCTGGCGGAACTGGTGGTCCTCGTTCACGTCATTCAACTTGGCCAGCCGTGTCTCATCGAGGGCCAACTGGCTGGCCAGTTGCTCGATATCGGTTTCCGAACGCACCTTCACCCAGAGGCGATCGCTGAAGGTGGGCAGGGAGGCCAGCAGGGGCTCGGAGGCAGAGGGCTCAGGGGAGCCGTCGACGATGTCGAAGGAGGGCCTTGAATCGGCAAGGCCGGGGATGGTCACGCTGGCAACGCCGCCAAGGGCCGTCGCGCTCGCCAGCGTGGTCAATAAGAAGTGGTAAGGCTTCATGCAGGTTCACCCGTCGGACAAAACCCGGTGGAGAAGCCAACATCCCCGGGTCGGGCAGAGAGTAACGGCTGGAACCTTCCAGGGCAAGTCGCCGTGGTCACTGTTTTGGTCGGTTCAACGCAAAAAAAAGGTGTGAAGGGAGTGGTGGCAGGGGTTCACTGCGATTTGCCGTCGCCGGGCTCAACCGGGCTCCAGCTGCCTCAGGGCCTCAAACAGCACCACCCCAACCGCCACGGAGAGATTGAGGCTGCGAACCCCGCCGCCGTGACGCACGGAGCCCGGCATCGGGATCGTGAGACAGGCCTGCGCGTCCTCCAGCAGCGCCGCGGGCAAGCCATCGGTCTCACGGCCAAACAGGAGCCAATCGTCCGGCTCGTACTGCATCCGGTGATACCCCTGGTGCCCATGGCTGCTCAGGGCCAGCAACCGTCCACCTCGCGAGAGGCGGTGCTCCTGGAAAGCCGTCCAGTCCGGGTGGCGATGCAGTTGAACCCAGGGCCAGTAGTCCAAGCCTGCTCGCTTCACGGTGCGATCGGAGATCTCGAATCCGAGCGGCTCGATCAGGTGGAGTTCGCAGTCCGTGGCGGCGCAGGTGCGCGCCACATTGCCGGTGTTGGGAGGGATCTGGGGCTGAAACAGCACGATGCGGGGCATGGCCTCAGCTCAGCGGAACGGCATGGCCCAAGGCGTGCAGGTCCAGCGCTCGGCCCTGAACCACCAGCCAGGCGGCGGCACTCTGGGCCATCAGGCGCTGCTGCAGGGCACCGAGTCGATCCCTGAACAGCCCTCCAATCGCTGTGGCCGGCACGACGCCCCAACCCACCTCCTCGCACACCAACACCACGGGTAACGGCAGCTGGGCCAGGGTTTGGAGCAGGCGCTGGCACTCCTGCTCCCAGGCCTGCTCCGAGAGATCAAGATGATGGGCCAGCCAGGTGCCCAAGGCGTCCACCAGCAGCAGCGGCAGGGGCTGTGGAGGGGCGTCCAGCAGCTGGACGAGGGCCGCGCTGAGGTTGCCGCCCACCTCCAGGGTGGTCCAGTGGTCCGGACGGCGTTGGCGGTGCTGGGCCAGCCGCTGCTGCCAACTGGGGTCGTCGGGCCGCAGAGCTCCTGTGGCCAGATACACCACAGGCTGGCCACTGCTGGCGGCCAGGTGCTCGGCCCAGCGGCTCTTGCCACTGCGGCTGGGGCCACTCACCAACACAAGCCCAGGATCGGAAGAGGGCTCAACCGCCACCGTTCATGTTGCGCAGGGTGGCCACCGAGGAGGGCGAAACGCGGTTCAGGTAGCGGAAGATCCAGTACTTGAAGATCGTGGCCAACACCACCGGGAAGGTGGCGATGAACAGCATGATGAAGTTTTCCTGGTGGGGCAGGCCGAAGTGGTCTTCGATGCCCTCCAGCAGCACGGTCCAGCCTTCAGGGCTGTGGAAGCCCACGAAGATGTCCGTGAACAGGATGATCGTGAAGGCCTTGGCGCTATCACTCAGGCCATAGACCGCCTCATCCAGGAAGCCCCGCAGCACCTGAATATCCCTGCGCCCCACCAGGCATACCAGCAGGAAGCCAATCAAACCGGCCACGTCGGCCAGGATGTTCTTCACCGCCTCCATACCTTCGCCATCGGCGTCCTGCTTGAGCTCCTGGGCTTTCTGGGCCAGGGCCTCGTGCATCACGTCACGGCTTGGGGGGTCTTTCCCCTCCAGCAGCGCCTGGAATTCCACCTCCTGTTGGAACAGCCGCAATTTCTCAACAGCCTTTTCCTGGAGGTGGGGCTTCGGGTAACTGAGGAAGGGCACCTCTGGGGCAAAGCGATCCACCAGCGGTGAAATGAGCACGGTGCGACTCACCTGCTGCACGATCAGCGGCACCAGAATCATCAACAGCAGGATCCGCAACGACACCAAAGTGGAATCGCGGCGCCGGCGGAAGCCGGCCACGAGGGAGGCCTCAGCCTCGGGGTCCAGCTGGCGGCGCACACCGTCGAACACCCCCAGCAGGCTGCGCGGCAACATCTCCGGCGAACGGCTGATGCTGGGCAGGCTGCGGCGGCGGCTGTAGCGGCCTGTCACCGTTTCCACCAGCTGCAGCTGGCGCAGTTCCTGGCTGTCGAGCTCGCTGCGGTGCGCCTCAATCGATT
>JBIIQU010000130.1:0-4374 GCA_044341905.1 Vulcanococcus sp.
CGAGCAGGCCCTGCTGCTGGCGGTGGGGGAGTTGGTGCCCCCCTGCGGTCGCTGCGATCGCTGCCTCTCCAGGCCTGCCCTGGTGGACTGGTCTGAGCAGGCGGGCCAGGTGCTGGAGGTGCTGGAACAACGCAGCGGCACGGACCTGCGCAGCCTCGGGGACGACCTGGCGTCCGCTGAAGGTGCAGAGGTGGACCGCTGGCGCTGGCTGGCCCGGCGGCTGGTGCAGGAAGAGCTGATCAGCGAGAGCGATGACGGCAGCCAGCGGCTCTGGCTCAAGCCGGCGGGCCGCCGGTTCCTGCGGCAGCCCTGGCCCCTGAAACTCGCGGCCTGATCAGCTCTGCTTGGCCTTGCAGAGGTCGGTGATCAGTTGCTCCTCAAAGTCGCTCTGGGGCGCATCCCAGCTCTTCCAGGTGCCGGACTGGCCGGTGGCATTGAGCCGGCGGGCACTGCAGTTGATGGCTAAGTAGAGGGGTTGCCCATCGCTGTTGAGGCTTGGGGCCACAAAGCTGCCGCCCATGGGCTGCCAGTTGGCCCAGTCCACCTGCAGGGGGCCGTAGCTGCGCCAGTCGGGGGTGCTGGGCTTGGCGGCCACCGGTTTCGCCGCGGCGGGCTTGGGGGCAGCGGCCACCGGTTGGACCTGCGGCGTTTGCTGTACCACCGGCTTGGTGGCCACGGGCTGGGCGGTTGACTGGATGGCGGGCTTCACGGCTGGTTTGGTGGCC
The DNA here is from genome assembly GCA_044341905.1 of Vulcanococcus sp. Taxonomy (GTDB): domain Bacteria; phylum Cyanobacteriota; class Cyanobacteriia; order PCC-6307; family Cyanobiaceae; genus Vulcanococcus. Next base: position 726 of record JBIIQU010000130.1, read on the forward strand.
ACTGGCTTGGCGGCTACCGGCTTCGCGGCTACGGGCTTGGTCGCGGCGGGTTTCGCCGCGACGGGCTTGGCGGCCGGTTTCGGCGCGGTGGCGGAGCGCAGCTTCAGGGTTGTGCCGGCCATCAAGGCATTGGGTGTGGCCAGGCCGTTGAGGCTGGTCAGCCGCTCCATGGGCACGCCATAGAGATCGGCGATTTCTGAGAGGGTTTCACCCGGCATCACCTTGTGCTCCTTGGCGTTGCGGTTCACCGCGGGCTTGGCGGCGGTGGGGCGCGCCGTGGTGGCCGTTCCCGGCACCTGGATGCGACTACCGGCCCAGAGGTCCTTGGCGTCCTTGAGGCCGTTGAGCTGCATCAGGCGCTGCACGGAAACGCCGTAGCGCTCAGCGATTTCGGAGAGGGTTTCGCCGGGTTTCACCGTGTAGTTGCCAGCACCGCTGCTGCTGCCGGTGCGGCCGGTGCTGGCGCTCCCGGCACCCGGCACCTGGATGCGACTGCCGGCCCAGAGGTCCTTGGCATCCTTGAGGCCGTTGAGCTGCATCAGGCGCTGCACGGAAACGCCGTAGCGCTCGGCAATTTCGGAGAGGGTTTCGCCGGGCTTCACCACCACCTCGCCGGCCAGGCCCGGCAGGGGCAGCAGCAGGGCGAGAACCAGGGCGGCAGCGGAGCGGCGCATGGGGGGAGGGCGTGGGCGATGGGCTGAACATTAAGGAGATCCGAGGGCTGCGCCAGTCCCCAGAAGGCACAGAATTGGATTCAGCCCAGCAGGCGGCGGAGCAGCGGCAAGCGGTTGCCGTAGGGCGGGTAGCGGAAGGGGGCATCCAAGCGGAACGGGCGCCGCAGTACGGCGCGCTGGTGCGAGAAGGTGTCAAAGCCGGCCTTGCCGTGGTAGGCCCCCATGCCACTGGCACCCACCCCCCCGAAGGGCAGGTTCGGCACCCCCACGTGCATGATCACGTCGTTGAAGCACACCCCACCGGAACTGGTGCCCTGCAGCAGCTGCTCCTGGGCTGCCCTCTGGCTGGAAAAGAGATAGAGCGCCAGGGGTTTGGGCCGCTGGTTGATCAGGCCGATGGCGCTCCCCAGGTTGGTGATGGAGAGCACGGGCAACAGCGGTCCGAACAGCTCCTCCTGCATCAGGGGGTCGTCGAGACTCTCGACGGCGATCAGGGTGGGGGCGATGCGGCGCCGGCTGGCATCGCTCTGGCCGCCCCAGAGGATCTGCCCCCGTTGCCGGGCGCCCTCCAGCAGCCCTGACAGGCGTTGGAACTGGCTGTCGTTCACGATCGAGGCCAGGTCGGGGGATTCCAGGGGATCGCTGCCGAAGCAGGCCATGAGCCGCTCCTGCATCAGGCGGATCAGCGGCTCGCGGATCCCCTCCTGCACCAGCAGGTAGTCGGGCGCGATGCAGGTTTGCCCGGCATTGAGGGCCTTGCCCCACACCAGGCGCCGCGCCGTCACCGTCAGGTCGGCGTCGGCCAGCACCACGGCCGGGCTTTTCCCCCCCAGCTCCAGGGTCACCGGGGTGAGGTGCTGGGCCGCGGCGGCCATCACCAGCCGCCCCACCCGCTCGCCGCCAGTGAAAAAGATGTGATCGAACCGCTCCTGCAGGAGTGCTTGGGCTGTGCTGCCATCGCCCAGTACCACCTGCACGGTGTCCGGGGGGAAGGCAGAGGCGATGAGATCGGCGATCAATTGCGCGGTGGCTGGCGCCTGTTCCGAGGGTTTCAGCACGGCGGTGTTGCCCGCCGCCAGGGCACTCACCAGCGGTTGGATGCAGAGGTGGAACGGATAGTTCCAGGGGCCGATGATCAGCACACAGCCCAGGGGTTCGCTGATCACCTCCGCTGAACCGGGCTGGAGGCTCAGGGGCACGCCCACCGGGCGTGGGGCCATCCAGCGGCGCAACTCCCGGCGGCTGAGCTGGATCTCCTGTTGCACAGCCACCAGCTCGAAGTAGGCCTCAACCGGTGGTTTGCCCAGGTCGTGGGCGAGGGCGGCCAGCACCGCATCGCCATGGGTGCGCACCGCCTGCTCCAGCCGTTCCAGCTGGGCCAGGCGCCAGGCCAGCGGGCGTGTCAGCCCGTCGCTCACCGGTTGGCGCAGGGCGGTGATCGGCGGCTGGGTTGGGCTGGAGACCATGGGTGCTGCGGGCTCTGGGTGGGTTCAGAGCAGCCACCTCAGGTCGGTGAGGTGACGGTAGTGCTGCCGGTAGGCCTGCTGAATCGCCTGGATCAGCTGTGCGATGGCGTCATGGGCGAGCAGATCGGCCCGCACCAGAATCACATCGGCATCCACGATCCCGGTGGCATAGGGCAGTGGGGCCAATTCCAGGTGCTGCTGGAGCCAGGCCCGGCTGATCGGGTGGCTCACCACCAGGTGGCGCTGATCGCTGCAGCTGCCCTCCCATTGCTGCCAGCTGTAGCTGGTGCTGGTGTGGGGCGTGCGCCAGAGCCCCAGCCTCCGCAGGGCGCTGCTGGTGTGGGGAAAGTCGGCTGGATTGGCGCCGAGGGAGGGATAGGTGGCAAACCGTTCGGGGCCAAGATCGGTGGCCTGCTGCAGGGGATGCCCGGGGTGGGTGGTGACGGCCAGCTCGTAGTGCACCAGCGGCAGGGCCACCAGGTTGCCCAGGGCCAGGGGCTGCGCCTGCCGGAGGCTGGCGGTGTTCAGGGGGCCCTTGGGCAGGAGATCCAGCACCGGCACCACCGCCAGATCCAGCATGTGCTGGTCCAGCAGCACCAGGGTGCGCCGCTCCCCAAACCAGTGCCGCTCCAGGGCCGGCGGATGCCGATCGCTCGTTCTGGTTTGAATGGCCCCGTTCCAGGGGGAGCCCACCCAGCGCAGTTCCTCTGGCTTCTGGTGGATCCGCAGCTGCTGCGAGGAACGCCGCAGCTCCTGCAACAGGGCATGGTTGGCCAGGGCCCTGTACTGGCCGTCGGGCTGTTTGGCGAAGTTCAGACCCAGCCGGGAGCTCACCTGCCGGTAGATGCGTGACACCGAGCTCTGATCACGCTGGATCTGGAGTGCCACTTCTTGGGTGCTGGGTGTGATCTCCAGCAGATCAATCACGGGGATGCCGTCGAGGAGGATGTCGGGCATGGCGATCGCGCCGGCGGGGAGAGGTTCCCGGCCGACATGTGGGGAGTATGTGCAATGTGCATGCACTGATGCACTTGCTCAATACCCAGTGGTGGGTAAGGGCGCCTCAGTCGGCGGTGGTGCTGGCCTGAAACACCAGGTCCACCTGGGCGCCACCCGTTGCACTCGTGCCCAGTTCCACGCTGCCGCGATGGTTCTCCATGGTGGTGCGCACCACAAACAGCCCCAGGCCGCTGCCGTTGCTCTTGGTGGTGTGCAGCGGGTGCACCTCGGTGGCATCGCCCTGGAAGCCTGGGCCGTTATCGGCCACCCGGAGCCGCCACTGCTCCTGCTCCCGTCGCAGGCTGATGCCGATCCATGGGGCGCTGGTGGTGCTCCCCATCACGGCCTCCGCCGCGTTGCGCAGCAGGTTCACGATGGCGATCTGGATCTGGGCGGCGTCGCCCTCGATCCAGGCCGGTACCGCTGGGTTCTGATCCAGACCCGAGCTGTCGATGCCGAGGCGGGCCGCGGCGGTGCCGGTGCGGGTATACAGCACGGCACCTTGCGCGA
>JBIIQU010000132.1:0-4330 GCA_044341905.1 Vulcanococcus sp.
CATCACCAGCAAGCGCAACACCAGCCGCAGGGGTGGGCCCCAGGCGCTGCCGTTGCCAGGGCGAGGGGGGCGACTCGAGCTCACGCTGATCGGAACGGGATCGGGCCAGACCCTAAGGGGTCTCTCTGGTGGCTGCCCAGCGCAGTTGGCGAACCATGCCGCGCACCAGGGCCACCTCCGCGTCGCTCACCTGGGCCCGTTGCAGCAGGGCGCGCACTTTGGCCATGCGGGCGTGGGCTGTATGGGGGTAGAGGAAGCCCACATCCAGCAGCAGCGCTTCGGCGTCGGCCAGCGCCGCTTCGAGGTGGCCCCGGGCACTGGGTTCGCCGGTCAGCTCGGCCGGTGGGGGCATGGCCGGTGCCGGGGCCTGGCGTTGCTGCTCCAGCTCGTGCAGGCAGATCGCCACAGCGTGGGAGAGATTCAGTGAGGCGTAGGCCGGGCCGGTGGCGATGCGCAACACCCGTCCGGCCTGCAGCAGTTCGTCGTTGCTCAGGCCCCGATCCTCCCGGCCGAACACCAGGGCCGCCGCCGTGGGGGAATCCGTGCTGCCGCCATCGGCAGCCTGGCCGGCCAGCAGCCAGCGCAGCCCTTCCTGGGGGCCGCTCACGGGCAGGCCCTCCTGCTCGATGCGGCCACTGGTGGCCACCACCCGGCGGCAATCGGCCACGGCCGAGGCCAGGTTGGGGAACAGGGTGGCCCGCTCCAGCAGCCAGCCGCCATGCACGGCCATGCGCCGCGCTTCCTCTCCCAGGTGATCGCAGCGGGGAGCTACTAGGCGCAGCTGATCGATGGCGAAATTGGCGCAAAGCCTGGCCACGCTGCCCACATTGAGGGGGCCCGCTGGCTCCACCAGCACCACCGCCAGCGTCACGAGAGCTGATGCAGGTAGGAGAGCAGGTCGGCCATGGCCTGCGGCTCCGGTTGGAAGCGGGGCATCGGGGGGGTGCGGCCACTCACCACCTGCTGGATCAGCTGACGGTTGTTCTTGCGCTCGGCAACGCCATGCAGGTTGGGGCCCACCAGCCCCTGGGCGGCAATGCCGTGGCAGCCGGCGCAGTTGATCAGAAACAGCTGCTCCCCACGCTCCATCGAGCCCCCCAGCTGCAACGTGCTGCGGGTGTAGGGATCGCTGCGGGCCGCTGGCAAGGCAAAGGCCAGCACCAGCACCACACAGGCGGTGGCCAGCAGCACCAGGGCGGAGATCAAGCCTCGCTTGGGGCCGTCGATGGGGGTTGGCGTTGGCTCTGCGGTCACAGTTGTTGCGCGGTGGTCACACTGCCCACCCGGGCCGTGGGAGAATTGTGCAACGCCTACCGGTTGCACCAGACCCATGATCGAACCCCTGCTCTGCGGCATCGTGCTCGGTCTGATTCCCGTGACCCTCACCGGCCTGTTTGTGGCCGCCTGGAACCAGTACCGCCGTGGCAGCGCCCTGGGGGGCTGATCCACCGGACCCCTGGCACTCAGTTGTTGGGGCCACGTAGCTCGATCACCTGCTGCAGCATCAGCACAGAGCTGCTGCCGTAGTGCTTGTGCTTCACCGTCTTCCAGCCTGATGGAACATCGGGCTCGGTGGTGGTTGCGTGTTCCCACAGCATCAGGCCGGCCGGTTTGAGCCAGGTGCCCTTGCTCACGGCTGCGGCCACGGCGCCGTAGAGACCAGCGCTGTAGGGCGGATCGGCATAGATCAGATCAAAGCCCTGGGCCATTGGCGAGCCGCCATAGCGCTGGCGTGCCCCCGCCCCCAGCCAGCGCAGCACTTCCTGCGCCACCACCTCCACAGCTACGGGCTTGGGTAACCCCTTGGCCACGGCCTCGAGATTGCTGCGGGTTATGGCCTGCATGCGCCGGTCTTGGTCGACGGCCACAACGGCCGCCGCCCCTTTCTGCAGGACCTCGCAGCCCATCACACCGCTGCCACAGAACAGGTCCAGCCAGAGGGCTCCGGGCAGATCTGCGGCCAGCATGTTCATCACCGCCAGTCGCACCCGGGAGGGCGTGGGCCGGGCCACGCTGCCGGGTGGGCTCTGCAGTTTGCGGCCGCCGCTTAGGCGCAGGCTCATGACGACTTGGCCACCCAGCTGAGCCAGCGCTGCAGCATCTGCTGGCCTGCCAGGCTCGATTTCTCGGGGTGGAACTGACAGGCGGCGACGGCGCCCTGCCAGAGCGCGGCCGTCACGGCTACCTCGCCGAAGGCCACCCGGGCGGTGATGCAGGCCGGATCAGTGGGCACGGCGGCATAGGAATGCACGAAATACACCCAGGCGGTAGGGGCATCTTCGGGCAGCAGTGGGCTGGGGCTGGCGGGCAGTAGGGGCGCCCAGCCCATGTGGGGAATGGGATGCCCCGGACTGCGGGGCAGCGCGGTCACCCGTCCCCGGATCAGGCCCAGGCCCTTGGCGCTGCCCTCATCGCTGGACTCGAACAGCAGCTGCAAGCCCAGGCAGATGCCCAAGAGGGGTCGGCCAGCGTCGCACCAGGCCTGGATGGCCGGTATGAGCCCCGAGGCCTGCAGCCGTTCCATGGCCGGATCGAAGGCCCCCACGCCCGGCAGCACTAGGGCTGCACAGGACGCCATGGCGGCGGGGGAGTGCACGGTTGTCACCTCGGCGCCCAGCCGCTCGAAGGCCCGCTGCACCGAGTGCAGGTTGCCCATGCCGTAGTCGATCAGGCCGATGCGGGTCATGGGCGTGGGGGTGTGGCGCAGAGACGTTGGCCAGGTTGCTCGATCGCCGCCGTGGCGGGCAGCTCCAGGCCGTTGAGGCGATCGATCAGGCGATAGAGCAGGCCGATGCGGCGCTTATCGAGATGGAAGCGCAGGCAGGGCCGCAGGATGCCGTGGGCGTCACAACTCTCGCCCTGGCTGATGGCGCCTTCCTCCACCAGCGCGTCGAAGTCGTGGTTGAGGCTGTCGAGGGTCTCGGCGGACATGGCGGTATGAAGCAACAGCTCCATCACGTCTTCAGCGAACTGGGCGGTGTGGAACACCCGGTAGAACTGCGACACGTGATCCATGGCCTCCGCGGCGCTGCGGGCCTGCCTGAGCAGGGCGGTGTCCTCGGCGGAGATCAGGCCGCGGTTCACCAGCACCTCCTGCATCTCCTCCAGCCAGTTTGGCCAGAAGTCGTCGCCGGCCGGAGCGAGCATCACCAGGGGGATGGGCGGGGTGCGCCCTGTCTGGATCAGGGTCAGCGACTCGAACAGCTCATCGAATGTGCCAAAGCCGCCGGGCAGTACCACCAGGGCATCGCTCTCGCGCAGGAAGAACAGCTTGCGGGTGAAGAAATAGCGGAAGTGCAGCAGGCGGCCATCGCAGCCGCTGACGAAGCGATTGGCGTGCTGCTCAAAGGGCAGCTCCACATTCAGGCCGATGCTGTTGTCACAGCCGGCACCGCGGTTGGCCGCCTCCATGATGCCGCCCCCTGCGCCGGTCATCACCTCGAAGCCTCGCCGCACCGCCTCGGCGGCCAGCTCTTCGGCCAGTTGGTAGGCGGGATCGGAAGGCTGCGTTCGAGCCGAACCGAACACCGCCACCTTGCGGGTCTGGCGGTGGGGCTGAAACACGTGGAAGCCGTCGCGAATGTCGGCCAGGGCGCCGCTGATCAGGCGCCACTCATCGAGATCGCTGCTGGTGCGCGAAATTTCCAGCAAACTCACGATGCTGCGCTCAATGGCGCGGCGCTGGGGATGGCCCTGCAGCAGGACAGCAAGGGCCTCGAGCGGACTTTGCCCCGAGGGAGCGACGGGAGAACTGGCGGAACTCAGGGGAGCTGATCAGAGGTATTTGGAAATCGTGCCCGCCAGGGTCGTCTTGGGAACGGCGCCCACCACCGTGTCCACCTTCTGGCCGCCCTTGAACACCATCAGGGTGGGGATGCTGCGGATCCCGTACTGACTGGCCACGTTGGGGTTCTCGTCGGTGTTCAGTTTGAACACCTTGATCTTGCCCTCGAATTCCTTGGCGATCTCATCAACGATGGGAGCCACCATGCGGCAGGGGCCGCACCAGGGGGCCCAGAAGTCCACCAGCACGGGCACATCACTCTTGAGCACGTCTTGCTCAAAGGAGGCGTCGGTGACGGCAGCGGCGCTGGACATCCGAGGGGGGATCAGGGTTTTGGGAATCTAGCAACGCTATTCGGCATTGCATGCAACCACCCCTGAAGTCGTAACCGTCGAGGTTGTCAGCTTTGCTGGTGGCTGGTGGCTGCTGGGTGCGGCTGCAGGGTAAAGACAGAAAGCCCGGACGCGCCGGGCCAGGGGGTGTGAGGAGTGTGTGGGCCGAAGCCCGCACGCCTCGAGGCTAACGCCGGCGTTTACTTGCCCATGC
>JBIIQU010000006.1:0-15004 GCA_044341905.1 Vulcanococcus sp.
GCTACAACCCGTTCGGCAGCAACAACCTGGCCGTCTGGTCTTGGATGTTCCTGTTCGGTCACCTGATCTGGGCCACTGGCTTCATGTTCCTGATCTCCTGGCGCGGTTACTGGCAGGAACTGATCGAAACCATCGTCTGGGCGCATCAGCGCACCCCGCTCGCCAACCTGGTGGGCTGGCGCGATAAGCCCGTGGCTCTCTCGATCGTTCAGGCCCGTGTGGTTGGTCTGGCTCACTTCACGGTGGGCTACTTCGTGACCTACGCCGCCTTCCTGATCGCTTCCACCTCTGGCAAGTTCGGCTGATCCATTCAGCCCTTGCCCCTCGAGGGACGACTCAAGCCTCCGGCCTCGGCCGGGGGCTTTTTCATGTCGGGCGTTTAGACGCGAGCCTTTTCAGCCTGACCTTGTTGTCGCGGTGTCTTCAGCGCTTGGTTTCGGTTCCGCCGGCCAGCACCCAGGTCAGTGGCCCCAGCAGGAGCCAGGGCAGCCAGCTCAGCTCGAACACAGCGGTGCCGGCCCGCAGGAGTGGTTCCATCAGCCAGTGGTGCAGGCTCAGCAGAACCAGCAGCAGCAGGCTCATCCAGATCATGGTGCGGGTGCGCCGGGCAGCTCTGGCATCACAGCACCACGTCGCAGCACCTGCCAGGCACCGGTATCGCTCCAGGCCAACACCGTGCTGGCCACACCAGCCACTGCCGGCCAGGGCACGGGTGCCAGCAGCGGCACCCCCGGAAACGACCGCGCTGCATCTTCGGCCTCAAGGCATGGGGCCTCTCCGGAGCGATTGGCGCTGGTGGTGGCCAGGGGGCCGCTCCGCTCCAGCAGTTCCAGGGCCTGCGGGCATTGCGGCACCCGCAGCCCCAGGCTCGTCCCTCCGGGATGAAGCTGCTCCAGCACGGTTCCTCTGGCTGGCAGCACCAGGGTGAGGGCACCGGGCCAGTGGATCTTGGCCAGGTTTTTCCAGGCCTGTTCCACAGCGCTGCCGAGCAGGCTGAATAGTTCTTCGGGATCGGATCCCATCAGGATCACGGGCTTGTGGGCTGGGCGCCCTTTCAGCTCCCACAGTTGCGCAGCGGCCTCTGGCCTGGTCGCTAAGGCGGGCAAGGTGTCGGTGGGGAACAGGGCCGGCCCTCCGTTGCGCAGGCTCAGGGCCAGGGGCTCGGCCTCGAGAATTGGCATCGCTCTAGACATGGCTGGCTCGCTGGGCGCTGGCGAAGCGCAGTTTGCCCTCCAGGTCTGCGTGGTTCTGGATGTTGATCAGGCCTGCTTGGGTGAGCAACTGGCCTACGGCTTGGCTCTGGTCGTGGTGGTGTTCCATCAACAGCCAGCCCCCTGGGGCGAGGGCCTGCCGGGCGTCGCCGGCGATGGTGCGAATGGCATCGAGGCCATCGCCGCCTCCATCCAGGGCGAGGCTGGGCTCATGGTTTCGCACCACCGGTTCCAGGTTTCGCCACACAGCGGTGGGGATATAGGGCGGATTGGAGAGCACTAGGTGGAGCTTGCCCCACTGGGCTTGCAGGGGCTCCCACCAGCTGCCGTGGTGCAGGCTCACCTGGTCGCTGAGGTGGTGCCGCTCAAGGTTGATGGCAGCCTGCTTCAGTGCTGCTGCTGATGCATCCACGGCGTAGCCACGGCTGTTGGGCAGGGCACGGGCCATCGCCACGGCTAGGCAGCCTGAACCTGTGCCTAGATCTGCCCAGTGGGAGGCAGGGGCGTTCTCCATGGCCAGGGCGCGTTCAAGGGCTAACTCCACGAGAAGCTCCGTTTCCTGGCGTGGAATCAGCACGCCAGGGCCCACTTGCAACTCCAGGTCCCGCCAGGGACAGATCCCCACCAGGTATTGCAACGGGGTGTGATGGAGGCGGTGACGGGTCCAGAGCGCTTCCAGCTCTTGGAGGCTGCACCTCAGCGTGACGCTCTGATCGGGTCTGAGCCGCAGCTGCTGCAGCAAGGTCCAGCGCACTCCACCTGCCAGGTCCAGCAGCCAGTCGAGATCACCGGGGTTGCCACCGTCCTCCAGCTGCTGGTGCCGCCAGGCCAGGAGGGTATCGCTGCGCAACAGAGTTGGCATGGTCCAACCCTAGACAGTGATCTGTTCAGCAGGGCCGCCACCACAGGCCCGGTTCCGCGCGCAGCAGGCCCGCCAGTTCCAGTTGCAGCAACCGTTTCGACAGCACTCCCGGTGTTTGGCGTAGGCGCTCGCAGAGTTGCTCCAGGGATGCCCCACGGCCGAGCGCTGCCAGCAGGGCCGCTTCCCGCAACTGCAGGCTGCCCGCTGCTGCGGGCAGGGGCGGGCAGCTCAGTGGGCCTTGGTGGCGCAGTGGCCCTGCCCCTAACTCCCGGATCAAATCGGCTGGGTCCAGCAGGGCTGTCGCGCCCTGCTGCAGTAGCCGGTTGCTGCCGGAGGCCGACACCTTGCCGGCATCGGCCGGCACCACCCAAACCGGCAGGCCCTGATCCCAGGCCAGGCGCGCCGAGTGCAGAGCGCCACTAGCGGCTGGGCACTCCACCACCACCACCGCCTTGGCCAGGGCCACCTGCAGGCGGTTGCGGGCGGCAAAGTGACCCGGCTGCACGGCTGCGCCCGCCGGCAGTTCGCTGATCAACAGCCCCTGGCGTGCCACCCGCTGTTGCAGTTCCCCGTGGTGGCGTGGATACACCCGCTCCAGAGGCGTGCCGAGCACGGCCACGGGGCGGCCCTGGCGCTCCAGGCAGCCCGCGTGCGCCGCTGCATCAATGCCCTCGGCCAGGCCACTCACCACCGGCCATCCCGCCTCCGCCAGGGCTTGGCCGATGGCACGGGCCATCACCTCCCCATGGCGGGAGGGGCGGCGGGTTCCCACCACCGCAACGGCCTGTTGCCTGCGTAGACGGGGCCAGAGAGCCCCATTGCCCTGCCAATAGAGCTGCAGGGGTGGACGTTCCAGTGCTCGGATGGCGTCCGGCAGCGCCTGATCATCCGGGAGTAGGCAACGCCGCCGGCGCCATTGGAGCCGTGCTCCCGGAGTGAGCGGCTGGGGTAACGGTTTTGGGCCCCAGCGTTGGCGATAGGCCTCCAAGGTGGCCAGGCCTTTGGGGCCCAGGCCCGTGGCGGCCTTCAGGTCGCCAACATCCGCGCCCCAGGCCTGCTCCAGGGAGCTGAATTGCTCGTGCAGGCCTTGCAGCCGCGTCCAACCGATGCCGGGACATTCGCTCCAAACCCGCTGCCACAGCCTCTCTCGCTCCTGCAGATCGGCCTCTGGATTGGCCTTGCCCACAGCGATCCCGGCAAAGGGCGCAAACAGCAGATCTCCCATGGGCCACACCACCCCTGACTCCACTGGTATAGATGTACCACAGGCACTGGGCTGGGTTCAGTTTCTCGGGCCCTGTTGCAGGTGTGTTACGGCTGTCATCAGGTCGCCTGGCAAGTGGCGGAGCAGGCGCCGCTGCTGGCCGCCATCGCCCAGCTCCACCAGCACCAGCTCCACCCTGGCTTCGGCGGCCACCGAGCCATTCGGCGCGATGAAGCGGCTGTGCCAGGGCAGCTTCACCCCCTGGCGCGGCAGCACCTGGCTCTGGAGCACTACCAGATCACCGTGCAGCAGAGCCTGTTTGTAGCTCAGGTTCAGCCCCACTACGGGCAGTTCCAGCCCCCGTGCCGAGAGATCGGCATAGGCCAGGCCAGCCGCCGCCAGCGCCTCCACCCGTCCCTCTTCCAGCCAGGCCAGATAGGCCCCATGCCACATCACTCCGGCGTGATCGGTGTGCTGCGGCAGCACACGCCGTATCAGGGTCCAGGTGTGGGCTTGTTGATGCTCCATCACGGTGTGCGTTTCGAAAGCCAAGGGGCCTGCTGATCGGCCATAGGCTGCCGGAGCGCGTTGCCAGTGCTGTGTTCCGCAACCTTCTGATCGCCGATTCCGGAAAGGGTCACGTTGAGGAGATGGTCCGCATGCTGCGGGACATCCCTGCTGTGAAGCAGGCCCGGATCAATCTCCTGCACGTGGTGCCGGAGCAGGCCGGGGAGAACTTCACGGAGCACTCCCAGAAGGCGGCTGGGATTGTGGCGGAAGCGGTGCAGCGGCTCGGGCTTAGCCCCAGCGACGTGAACACGATCATTCGCCAGGGCGACACCAAGCAAACCGTGCTGAAGGTGGCCGATGAGCTCAACGTCGACCTGATCGTGATGGGTTCCCGCGGCCTTGGTCGGTTGCAGTCGATCCTGAGCAACAGTGCCAGTCAGTACGTCTTCCAGCTCTCCACCAGGCCGATGTTGCTGGTGCGCGACGACCTCTACGTGCGCCATGTCAATCGGGTGATGGTGACCATTGACGGCACCGGCGTTGGCGATGACGCCCTGCGCCTGGCCTGTGAGATGGTGCGCGATATCCCCGGTGGCAGCCTCACGGGGATTCACGTGAGCCGTCAGGACATCACCCCCTCCCGCGGTGGCAAAGCACCGGCCGATGAGGTGCTGGAGAAGGCCGTCCAGCGGGCCCGTTCCCTTGGGGTGGAGATGGCGGCCCTTCACAGCACGGGCGATGTGGGCCGCGGGGTGTGCGCGGCTGCGGCGGAGCACAAGGCCGACCTGCTCGTGATCGCCTCCCAGGATCGGCGCCCGCTGGTGGCCAAGAGCTTGGTGGACATTGACCGCCTCCTCGGTTCCTCAGTGAGCGACTACATCCGCGTCCATGCTCCGGCGCCCGTGTTGCTGGTGCGTGAGCCCGAGGCGCGCAGCCGCTGATCGCGGCGCCTGCAGCAGCATCGCAGGTTTCCGGTCAGCAAAAAAGGCGCCCCTCGGGGCGCCTTTTCATTGGGCGTGCATCTCAGAGGGCAACCGAGGTCGCCCGGAGAGTTGCCCACCAGCTGGGCAGGATCAGCTCTGACGGCTGCTGGTCTGGATGTAGAGCACCAGCAGAAACACCGTCGGAACCAGCACGAACATCAGGCTGGCAACGAAGCCGAGATCGTTGGTTTCCATCGCAGTTGTCTTGATCTAGCTGACCGTATCACCAGCGATCGGGCTGAGATCAGCCCTCTTCACCGCTCGTTGTGGTTTCTTGGCCTCCACCAAGCCCTTTCGCAGCCGTTGCGGCCCCCTCACTGGTGCCCGCATCGTCCTCGGCGGTGGGCTCCTCGCTCACGGGCCAGGCGGTGGGGCCGGCTGGCAGCGCTTCGGCCTTGGCCGTTGCGATCTTGGCCTCAGCATCCGCAAAGCCCACTTGCGGCCGGGTGAGCACAAGCAGTGAGTGCTGCACCAGGGCCTGGCAGGCCAGGCGCCAGCTCTCGGGGCGCCGACGCAGCTTCTGCTCCTCCACGCCGGTGCGACCACTCAGGCTGCCAGGAGAGCTCTCGCCCACCACGTCCACGAAGCAGGTGATGCACTGGCCGCAGCCCCCGCAGTTGCCCAGCTTTCCCTTTAACCCGTAGAGCTCCACACCCTCCCGCAGGGCCACCTCCCGCAGGTTCTCGCCGGGGTAGCACTCCACGTCGACTCCTTCGCGCACGAAACGGATCACGGGCATGGCGGCCAGGTGTGGAGAACCCCTCCATTCTGAGGGGCAGGGTTGCGTTTTGTAACCGCGCCCGCGGGTCGCGGCTGTCCCTGGCCTGCGGGCCACAGGGCCGGCCCCGTCACGGCTCGTTTCAGCTCTGCGGCGATCGAATCGGTCGGCTTGCCGAAACCCTTACCATCGCCAGCACGGATCGAGCCTTCACTGGACTCGGTCGTGCTGCTGTCCGCCCCCGGGTTCTCCGGTTCGGATAGCTGGTTGTTTCCCCGGACCTAACCCCCATGGGATTGCCCTGGTATCGGGTGCACACGGTCGTTATCAACGACCCGGGCCGTCTGTTGGCCGTGCACCTCATGCACACCGCTCTGGTAGCCGGCTGGGCCGGCTCCATGGCCCTCTACGAGCTGGCCATCTTCGATCCCTCTGACCCGGTGCTCAACCCCATGTGGCGCCAGGGCATGTTCGTGATGCCGTTCATGGCCCGCTTGGGCGTGACCGGTAGCTGGGGCGGCTGGAGCATCACCGGTGAGACCGGTGTTGACCCCGGCTTCTGGAGTTTCGAAGGTGTGGCTGCTGCCCACATCATTTTCAGCGGCCTGCTCTTCCTGGCCGCGATTTGGCACTGGACCTACTGGGATCTCGAGATCTGGCAGGACCCTCGCACCGGCGAGCCCGCCCTCGACCTCCCCAAGATCTTTGGCATCCACCTGCTGCTGGCAGGCCTTGGCTGCTTCGGCTTCGGTGCCTTCCACCTCACCGGCGTGTTCGGACCCGGGATGTGGGTCTCAGACCCCTACGGCGTCACGGGCCACCTCGAGGCGGTGCAACCGTCGTGGGGGCCTGAAGGCTTCAACCCCTTCAATCCGGGCGGCATCGTGGCTCACCACATTGCCGCCGGCATCGTGGGGATCATTGCTGGCATCTTCCACATCACCACCCGTCCGCCCGAGCGCCTCTACAAGGCCCTTCGGATGGGCAACATCGAGACGGTGCTCTCCAGCGCCATCGCCGCCGTGTTCTTCGCCGCCTTCATCGTGGCTGGAACCATGTGGTATGGCGCAGCGGCCACCCCGGTTGAGCTGTTTGGCCCCACCCGCTACCAGTGGGATCAGGGCTACTTCAAGACCGAGATCAACCGCCGCGTGCAGACCGCCCTCGACAACGGCGCCACCAAGGAGCAGGCCTACGCCTCTATTCCTGAAAAGCTGGCCTTCTACGACTACGTGGGTAACAGCCCGGCGAAGGGCGGTCTGTTCCGGGTTGGCCCGATGGTGAACGGCGATGGTCTCCCCACCGGCTGGCTGGGTCACATCTCCTTCACCGACAAGGAAGGCCGGGATCTGCAGGTGCGTCGCCTGCCCAACTTCTTTGAGAACTTCCCTGTGGTTCTCGAGGACAGCCAAGGCATCGTTCGTGCCGACATCCCCTTCCGCCGCGCTGAAGCGAAGTACTCCTTCGAGCAGACCGGCGTGACGGCCACCGTGTACGGCGGCGCCCTCAACGGCACCACCTACACCGATCCGGCAGATGTCAAGCGCCTGGCTCGCAAGGCCCAGCTGGGTGAAGCCTTCGAGTTCGATCGCGAGACCTACCACTCCGACGGCACCTTCCGCAGCTCCCCCCGCGGCTGGTTCACCTTCGGCCACGCCACCTTCGCCCTGTTGTTCTTCTTCGGCCACATCTGGCACGGTGCTCGCACCCTTTACCGCGACGTGTTCGCCGGTATTGACCCAGACCTCGGCGAACAAGTGGAGTTCGGTCTGTTCCAGAAACTGGGCGACCGTTCGACCCGTCGCCTGCCCGAGGGCTACGTGCCCCCGGCTGGCTCCACCCTCAGCTGATCCCAGGAGCAACCCATGGAAAGCTTTGCTTACATCCTGATCCTGGCCCTGGCCATCTCCACCCTGTTCTTCGCGATTGCGTTCCGCGATCCCCCGAAAATCGGTAAGTGAGTTGGTCAGCCCTTCCGGCTGCCGATCGGCCCCCGCCTTGGCGGGGGCTTTTTTGTGGTCTGGGAGGAGGTCGAGACAGGGCTCGCTGCCATCGCCTCGGGAGATCCATTGCGGCAGAGGCCTTCTCAATCGGCCAATCGCTGTCTACAATTGTTTTATCTCTGAAGCGGTTAATCGGGCATGCAATGCCCCTCTTGCCAGCACACTGACAGCCGCGTGCTGGAGTCGCGTTCTGCCGACTCCGGGCGGAGTGTGCGTCGGCGCCGTGAATGCCTCCACTGCGACTTTCGTTTCACCACCTACGAGCGCGTGGAAACCGTGCCGATCACCGTGGTGAAGCGCAATGGCAGCCGCGAAGCCTTCAGCCGCGGCAAGCTGCTGCACGGCCTCTTGCGTGCCTGTGAAAAGACGGGCCTGGAGCCCAGTCGCCTCGAAGGCGTGGTGGATGAATTGGAGCTGCAGCTGCAGGGACGCAGCGGTCGCGAGGTGAGCAGCAACGAAATCGGCGAGCTCGTGCTGCAGCAGCTCAGTGACATGAGCGAGGTGGCCTACGTGCGCTTTGCCTCGGTGTATCGACAGTTCCAGGGCATCAGTGATTTTGTCTCCACCCTGGAGGGCCTGAGCCGGCGCCCGGGCTCCACGTTTGCTGCAGTGGGCTGAGAGCCGGATTCCGGCCCACACTCCTTTGTATAGTCATGGATTCCCTGTCAACTGTCGGCGGACGGTGACGGGGCTTCTCTCGCACTGCCTTGGGCAGTCCGCCAGCTCTCCATGACCGTGACCCCTTCCGACGTCAACGCCAGCGAGATGGATCTCGCCGTTGACGCTGCAGCCCACCAAGACTTCGGCGCCGAGGCCGCCGAGCTCGACCTGAGCATTCCGGAAGAGGTGCCCAGCGCCGATGACCCCAGCAGCCGTGCCGCTGCGCGCGACATCGATGGTGTGGGCTTCACCCTGGATGAGTTCGCGTCACTGCTCAGCAAGTACGACTACAACTTCAAGCCCGGCGACGTGGTGAAGGGCACCGTGTTCGCCATGGAGCCGAAGGGCGCCATGATCGACATCGGCGCCAAGACCGCTGCCTTCATGCCCATGCAGGAGGTGTCGATCAACCGCGTGGAGAGCATCTCCGACGTGCTCGAGCCCGGTGAGGTGCGCGAGTTCTTCATCCTGAGCGAGGAGAACGAAGACGGCCAGCTCACCCTCTCGATCCGCCGGATTGAGTACCAGCGGGCCTGGGAGCGGGTGCGTCAGCTCCAGAAGGAAGACGCCACCATCTACTCCGAGGTGTTTGCCACCAACCGCGGTGGTGCCCTGGTGCGGGTGGAAGGCCTGCGCGGCTTCATCCCCGGCAGCCACATCAGCACCCGCAAGCCCAAGGAAGATCTGGTGGCCGACTTCCTGCCCCTCAAGTTCCTGGAGGTGGACGAGGAGCGCAACCGCCTGGTGCTCAGCCATCGCCGCGCCCTGGTGGAGCGCAAGATGAATCGCCTCGAGGTGGGCGAAGTGGTGATCGGCACCGTCCGCGGCATCAAGCCCTACGGCGCCTTCATCGATATCGGCGGTGTCAGCGGCCTGCTGCACATCTCCGAGATCAGCCACGAGCACATCGAGACACCCCACACGGTGCTCAACGTGAATGACCAGATGAAGGTCATGATCATCGATCTCGATGCCGAACGCGGTCGCATCTCGCTGTCCACCAAGGCCCTCGAGCCCGAACCCGGCGACATGCTCACCGATCCCCAGAAGGTGTTTGAAAAGGCCGAGGAGATGGCGGCCCGCTACAAGCAGATGCTGCTCGAGCAGGCCGAAGAGAACGAGCCCATGGGCGTCACCCTCGACTGACCTCCGGGACTTCCCCATGCCTCAGCTGCAGCTTCGCGGCACGGGTCTCGGTGATGTGGAGGCGGTGCTGTTCGACAAGGACGGCACCCTCAGCATCAGCGAACCCCAGCTCATCACCCTGGCTGCCGCCAGGGTTTTTCTTTGTCTGGAGCAGGTGGAACTGGCCCTGCGGCCCGCCCTTCGTGACCTGCTGGAGCGCGCCTATGGCATCAATCCCGCCAGTGATGCCATCCACCCTGCCGGGATCACGGCGGTGGCCAGCCGCGATCACAACCTGATTGCCACAGCTACGGCCCTGGTGCAGGTGGGCTTGGGTTGGCCTGAGGCCCTGGCCCTGAGCGAGCAGGTGTTTGCGCAGGCCGATCAGGCCGATGCCCGCCGTGCGGCGGCGGGGGAGGCGCGAGGCACCAGTGCCACCACGGAGGGTCTGCTGCCCTGGCTGGAGCAGCTGCGGGCCGCCGGCGTCATCTGCGCCGTGATCAGCAACGATGACATCGCTGGGATCGAGCATTTCCTGGCCAGCCATGCGCTCGAGCCCTATTTCGCTGGGTTCTGGAGCGCCGAGCACCGGCCCCGCAAGCCGGATCCCGCCGCCGTGCATGGCCTGTGTGCCCAGTTGGGGGTGGCGGTGGCCCGCTGCGCCCTGATCGGTGATGCCAACAGCGACCTGCGCATGGCGGTGGCGGCGGGCATCCCCCACCAGCTCTCCCTGGGCTACACCGCTGCCTGGAGCACGGCGCCAGCCTTGGCTGAGCCCCATCCCCGCATCCAGCACTGGAGTGAGCTGTCCATCGGCGAATAAGGTTGAGGGCTATCTCCACGCCATGAGGGAATGAGCAGCCCCACCGGTTCGGTATCCCGATACGTCTTCACCTCTGAATCGGTGACCGAAGGGCACCCCGACAAGATCTGCGATCAGGTCAGCGATGCGGTGCTGGATGCCCTGCTCGCCCAGGACCCCGCCTCGCGGGTGGCCTGCGAAACCGTGGTGAACACGGGCCTGTGCCTGATCACCGGTGAGGTCACCACCAACGCCCGGGTTGACTTCAACACCCTCGTGCGGGGCGTGATCAACCGGATCGGCTACTCCGGCGCCCGTGCCGGTGGTTTCGATGCCAACAGCTGCGCCGTGCTGGTGGCCCTGGATCAGCAGTCGCCCGATATCGCCCAGGGGGTGAACGAGGCTGACGACCACGACGGCGACCCCCTGGATCTGGTAGGCGCCGGCGACCAGGGGATCATGTTCGGCTACGCCTGCAACGAGACGCCTGAGCTGATGCCCCTGCCGATCAGCCTGGCCCACCGGCTGGCCCGCCGCCTGGCGGAAGTGCGCCACAACGGCAGCCTCGACTACCTGCTGCCCGACGGCAAGACCCAGGTGAGCGTCGTCTACGAGAACGACGTGCCGGTGGCCATCGACACGATCCTGATCTCCACCCAGCACACCGCGGACATTGACGGCATCTCGGAAGAGAAGGCCATGCGGGAGCGCATCGCTGCCGACCTCTGGACCCACGTGGTGGAACCCGCCACGGCCGATCTGGATCTCAAGCCCAGCAAGGCCGACACCCGCTTCCTGGTGAACCCCACCGGCAAGTTCGTGGTGGGCGGCCCCCAGGGGGATGCCGGCCTCACTGGCCGCAAGATCATCGTGGATACCTACGGCGGCTATGCCCGCCATGGCGGTGGTGCCTTCTCCGGCAAAGACCCCACCAAAGTGGATCGCTCCGCTGCCTACGCCGCCCGCTACGTGGCCAAGGCCCTGGTGGCTGCCGGCCTGGCCAGGAAGGTGGAAGTGCAACTGAGCTACGCCATCGGTGTGGCCAAGCCCGTGAGCATCCTGGTGGAGAGCTTCGGCACTGGCGCCATCAGCAACGCCGACCTCACGGCCCTGGTGCAGGAGCATTTCGACCTGCGTCCCGGCGCCATCATTGAGATCTTCGGCCTGCGCAACCTGCCCCAGCAGCGGGGGGGTCGCTTCTACCAGGACGTCGCGGCCTATGGCCATTTCGGCCGCAGTGATCTGAACCTCCCCTGGGAGGATGTGGCTGCCATGGCCGCCACCCTCCAACAGGCCACGGCAGCGCGCGTCGCCGCCTGAAGCCCGCTGCGCCCGCCCCTTGCCCTCGGCATTGATCTGGGAACCAGCGGCTTGCGGCTGGCCCTGCTCGATGCTGCCGGTGCGCTCGTGGCGGAGCAGGCCAGTGGCTACCCGGCCGCGTTTGAGGATCCCCGCGGCTGGCGCTCGGGTTTAATCGGCCTCTGCGGCCGATTACCCGCTGAGCTGCGCAGCCAGGTGGGTGCCGTGGCCATCGATGGCACCTCCGGCACCCTGCTGCTCTGCCAGGAGGATGGCAGCCTGCTACCCGGAGCGTTGGCCCAGGCGCTGCCTTATCACCGGGCTTGTCCCCATCAGGCGGCCGAAGCGGCACGACTCACTGGCCAGGCGGTCGGCTCTGCCCCGGCGGCCAGCGCCAGTGGCAGCCTGGCCAGGGCCCTCACGCTGCTGGCCATGGCCCCCGGGCCCTGTCTGTTGCGGCACCAGGGCGACTGGTTGATGGGCTGGTTGCTGGACGATTGGCGCTGGGGCGAGGAGGGCAACAACTTGCGCCTCGGCTGGGATCTGCAGAAGCGTTGCTGGAGTGGCTCCATGGCGGATCAGCCCTGGAGTGGCGGGCTGCCGCAGGTGCGCTCCAGTGGTGATCGGTTGGGCACCCTGGCTCCGGCGTCTGCCCGGGCCCTTGGGCTGCCGGCCAGCTGTGAGGTGGTGGCGGGCAGCACCGATGCCAATGCCGCGGTGCTGGCCGCCGATGCCCAGCCCGGCGATGGTGTGGCGGTGCTGGGCACCACCCTTGTGCTCAAGCAGTTCTGCCCCCAGCCCATGGCCGGCCCAGGGATCAGTTGCCATCGCGTGGCAGGCCAGTGGCTGGTGGGGGGGGCCTCCAACGCCGGGGCCGGGGTGCTGCGCCGCTGGTTCACCGATGGCCAGATCGCTGAGCTCAGCCGCCAGATTGATCCGCGCCGCCCCACGGGCCTGGCCCTGCGCCCGCTGCCCGGCCCTGGCGAGCGTTTCCCCGTGGATGATCCAGCCCTCGAACCCCAGCTGGAACCCCGGCCGGTGAGCGATGCCCTCTATGTGCAGGGGCTGCTGGAGGGGCTGGCGGAGATCGAGCGTGCCGGCTGGCAGCGGTTGGCCGAGCTGGGTGCTCCGCCGATTCGGCGGGTGATCAGCCTGGGCGGTGGTGCCCGCAATCCCCAGTGGCGGCTGATTCGCCAGCGGGTGCTGGGACTGCCTGTGCTGAACCGCCCCCAGCTCACGGCGGCGCAGGGTATGGCCAGACTGGCTGGCACAGCCCTGAGGTGCCCATGAACAACAGCTTGCGCTCCTGGATCTCCATGCTGATTTTCGTGGTGCTCGCTGGATACGTGAGCTTCAGTGCCATCCGCCTGGGCCTGCTGCTGTGGCAGCGCTTTGCCGTCGGCTAACCAGCCCCGCCCGACCGGGCCGCTCAACGGGCCCAGACCCCCCAGAATTGCCGCACCTGCGATCGCACCCATGGCCGCCGACCCCCTCACCCCCGCCGTGAGCGATCGGATCTGCAAGCACATGAACGACGACCATGCGGCGGCGGTGCTGGCCTATGCCCGTCACTACGGCGGTGTCGCGGCTGCGGCCACGGCGCGGATGGTGGCGGTGGGCCCGGAGGCGATGCAGCTGGAGGTGGATGGTCAGCGGCTCGATGTGGCCTTCGACCACACCCTCAGCGATAGCGAGGACGCCCATCGCACCCTGGTGGCGATGCTGCGGGCGATGCCCCAGACCTGAGCGGGCGGGGAATGCTCAGGCCAGTCCCTGGACGGCCATGTTGCAAACCCTCCTGCAGGGTGCCCTCTCCCTGATCAGCACCGGTCGCTGCCCGCTCTGTAGTGGCGCCGTGCCGGCCGATGCCTCCAGTCAGCGGCTGTGCGAGGCCTGCCGCGACCGCCTGGCCCTGAGCGCTGGTGGCCTGCAGGGAGATCAGCCCCTGCTGTGGTGCGCCCTGGCCGCCTATGGCGGTCCGCTGCGGGGGCTGCTGCTGGCGCAGCGGCCTCGCCCGGCCCTGAGCGTGATGGAGGGCTTGGCAGCTGAGCTCCTGGCCTGCTGTGGCAGCGCCATCGCCGGTGGGCTGCTGGTGCCGATCCCCAGCTGGAAACGGGCTGCCAACCCGTTGCCCCAGCTGATTGCCAGAGCCTTGGCCACGGTGTCTGGTGGGCGGGTCGCGGTGTCTGGCGAGCTGTTGCAGCGCAGTCGTCCCACCGTGGGCCAGCACCATCTGAACCGCACCCTGCGTCTGCGCAATCAGCTGGGTTCGTTCCAGTGCGTTCGCCAGTCGCGCCCGGTGCTGGCGGGTCTGCGCCGCCGCGGGCTCTGGCTGGTGGACGACATCCTCACCACCGGGGCCACAGCTCAGGCGGCGGCCGTGGCTCTGGAAGCCGAGGGGCTGCGGGTGGAGGGCCTGCTCTGCCTGGCCCGAACCCCGGCCCCCTCGTGATCTAAGATCTGAAGGTCGCGCCAGCGACGGGCCGGGATAGCTCAGTTGGTAGAGCAGGCGATTGAAAATCGCCGTGTCCCCAGTTCAAATCTGGGTCCTGGCATTCATTAGTGTTGCAATCTGCTGAATTGCAGCTTCACCATGCCCCTGCCGATTCCCGATAAGCCAGGGCAAGTTTTCAACAATGCCGACAGCTTCGGGATGGTCTTCGATGAGGCTTGGCAGCGCCACGAACGCACCAGTCCGAACCACGGCTTGAGCACCGAGGAGAAGAAGCTGTTGATGCTGCAGGCCTGCGGCGAGCACCCCTTCATGCTCAGCAGTCCAGCCATGGCCACGCAGGTGGCCGATTTTCGCATCCGTTTGCTGGGCCTCTGAGCGGCGCTGCCCATAGGATCCGGCCTCTCCCCACCCTTCCCTGAGGCGATGTCCAGCCCCCTCGCTCGCCTGCTGCGCCAGTTGAGCGCCGGCTTCAGCAACCAGCACCAGGCCTTCGAGAACCCACCCCTCTACGCCCACATCCTGGTGAAGTTCCGGCCGCTGCCCCAGCTGGTTCCGGGGTCGCTGCTGCTGGAGCAGACCTACGCCATCACGCCAGGGGTGCCCTATCGCATTCGGGTGCTGCGGGTTGAACAGCAGGAGCAGAGCCTGGTGATCCACAACCAGGCCCTCCACGATGAGCAGCGCTTCTGGGGCGCGGTGCAAGACGACGAGAAGCGCGCCCTGATCACAGCGGCGGATCTCAAGCCCCTGGAGGGTTGCGCCTACGTGGTGCGTGAAACCGCGGAGGGCTTCAACGGCGAAGTGGAGCCAGGCTGCCGCTGCCTGGTGGAGCGCAAAGGGGCCACCTCCTACCTGGTGAGCAGCTTCGAGCTCAGTGCCCATGGGATGCGCACCATTGATCGAGGCCACGACCCCAACACCCATGAACAGCTGTGGGGATCGCTGGCGGGGCCCTTTGAATTCGAGCGCACCGAGGATTACAGCCATGAGCTTCCTGCTGACTGGCTGGCCGTCTGATCTCCGCAGGACGTTTGCACAATGTTGCAGTGCTTTACGCCGGCCGTGAAGCTCTGTGAGGTGTTGGCGGCCTAGGGGTTTCTGCCTAAATCCTTTTTCTATGGTCGGCGAGCTTTTTCTCTGCTGCCGTCATGGCATTGCCGCTGCTGGCCACC
>JBIIQU010000133.1:0-4293 GCA_044341905.1 Vulcanococcus sp.
CCCCACCGTCCAGCGATGGGGGGTTCCGTGGAATCCCGCCACGGTGCAACCCTGCACATCGAGGTAGCGCTCACCATCCCAGCCCCGACGGCCGGAACAATCGCGGTAGAACCCGATCCAGCGGCTGCCGAGGGGGTTCTGCGTGCCTGGGGGGATGGCGGCCCCCGTGACCGGGTGTTCCCACACCGGGTTGGCCTGCTTGTCCAGCACCTGGAAGCTGCCAGCCGGGGTTTCCCAGCCCACCGTGCCAACGGCCGCGGGGTAGCGGCGCTTGAGGGTGCCGTTCTCCAGCAGCATCAGCTGCCGCTTCTGGCGGTCGAGCACCAGCTGCAGCCCCGACTGTTGCAACAGGGTGGGGGGAACGCTGCGCAGAGCCACCGCATCGCTGATCTCAGGAGCCAGCGGGGGGATCGGATCAGCCTGGCGAGCCCGCAGGGGGCTGGGGAGCAACAGCACAAGCCCTGCCAGCAGCAGGGTCCGGCCCACAGGGAATGGCAACCGCACCACGACGGCGGAACAGCAGATCTGTGCCACTCCTAGCTAGGGAAGCCAAGGGGAGGACGAAAAATCAGGATCGCGTTTCTCCAGAAAGGCGTTGCGGCCCTCCTGGCCCTCTTCCGTTCGATAAAAGAGGTGGGTGGCCTGGCCAGCCAGCTCCTGGAGCCCTGCCATGCCATCGGTTTCGGCATTGAAGGCCGCCTTGAGGCAGCGGATCGCCGTGGGGCTGTGGGCCAACACCTCCCGGCCCCAGGCCACCCCCTCCTGTTCCAGCTGCTCCAGGGGCACCACGGCATTCACCAGGCCCATGCTCAGCGCCTGCTGGGCGTTGTACTGGCGGCACAGGAACCAGATCTCCCGGGCCTTGCGCTGCCCCACGAGGCGCGCCAGGTAACTGGCTCCAAAGCCACCGTCAAAGCTCCCCACCCGCGGGCCCGTCTGGCCGAACACGGCATTTTCCGCCGCCAGGCTGAGATCACAGAGCAGGTGCAGCACCTGGCCACCACCAATGGCATAGCCCGCCACCAGGGCGATCACCACCTTGGGCAGGCTCCGGATCAACCGCTGCAGATCGAGCACATTGAGGCGGGGCAGGCCGTCATCGCCCACATAGCCGCCATCGCCGCGCACGCTCTGATCCCCCCCCGCGCAGAAGGCGTAGCCGCCGTCAGCGGCGGGGCCCGCGCCCGTGAACAGCACCACCCCGATGGCCGGGTTGTCGCGCACCCGCGAAAAGGCATCAAACAGTTCGATCACCGTCTTGGGCCGAAAGGCGTTGCGCTTGTGGGGCCGATTGATGGTGATGCGGGCCAAGCCCTCCTCACTCAGGTCAAACAGGATGTCCTCGTAGGTCCCCTGGGGGATCCACTCGGGGCTGGCCTGGGGGGAAGACAGCGGCATCAACTCGCAGCAGACGGGGCATTCAGGCCATTCTGCGGCGCAGTTGCTGGCGCAGAACCGCATCCTGCTGGCGGTTCGTGCGCACCTCCAGCAGCGCCAGGGGCTGCTCCAGGGCCCAGCCGAGGGCAGCGGCCAGGCCAGCTCCATCCTCCAGGCTGCGACTGGGCACCCCGTGAACCGCCGCCAGGGCGGGATGGCTCACCGCCTGGGGCATGGCGAACAACCTCTCGAAATCCAGGGGAGCCCCAGGCTCCGGGCGGATCGGCAACTGCTCAAAAATGCCGCCGCCACCGTTCTCCACCACGATCACGGTGAGCTGCACGCCCTGGGCCCGCAGCTGCTGCGCCCAGAGCCAACCATTGCTGTCGTGCAGCAGGGCCAGATCGCCGCTGAGCAGCACCAGCCTGCCCAGGCCCAGGGCCAGGCCACAGGCGATGGAGAGGGTGCCATCGATGCCGGAGGCCCCGCGAAAGCCAAACACCGGCCGATGGACGGCATCGGCGCCACTGAAACTCTCCCAGTCCCGCACGGGGCTGCTGCTGGCCAGCATCAGGGGCAGCCCAGGCGGCAGCAGGCGGCTCAGGGCCCGGGCGAGGGCGGGCTCATTGGCAAGCCCCGCACCGGGCAAGGCGCGATCGAGGGCAGCCTGGGTCCGCTGATCGGCAGCCAACCAACGGCCGGCCAGGCCCCGCGCAGCCGGGCTCGCTTCAGCCGGCCAGGACCCGTGGGGCCAGCCCTCCAGCCAGGCCTCCAGCCCGGCAGCCCAGCGGAGCGTGGCCGTGCTGCTGGCATCGAGGTTGCGGGGGTCCTGTTCCGCAATCAACAGTTGCGGACCGGTGCTGCCTGCAATCCATTGCTGCAGGCGGCGGCTGGCCGGCATGGGGCCCAGCCGCAGCAGCTGTGGGGCGGCCAGCCCGGCGGGGGGGTCGGCCAGCAGCAGGTCGTAGCCGTGCACCAGCTCGAGGCCTGGCCAGCCCCGCAGCCCCGAGAGGGCATCGGCCAGCACCGGCCAGCCCGTGCGCTGCTGCCAACGCAGCAGGGCAGCGGCAAAAGGCGGCAGCTGCTCAGCGGTGCCGCGCCAGGGGCCCGCCACCACCACACCGGCCGCCTCGGGATCAAGCACGGTCCAGGGATCCGGGCCGGGCTGGCGGGGGGCTGAGCAGGCCGTGGCGCCGGCAGCAAGACCCGGGAGCGCCGGCTCAGCCGCGAGCCGCTGCAGACGCTCGAGGGCAGCAGCAGCGGCATGGAGGGGCTCCTCCAGGGGCAGGTTCAAGTGCACCGGCCCGAGTGGAGCACCCACGCAGGCGTGCCAGGCCTGGCGCGCCAGGGCCTCGATGGCGCTAGCCGGCATCGCCGCCAGGCCCTGGGGATCAGCGGATCCAACCAGACGACAGCTGGCCTGGAGGAAGTCCTCCTGGTTGACGGTTTGGTTGGCACCGCAGCCCTTCAAGCGGGCGGGCCGATCCGCCGTGAGCAGCAGCAAGGGCACAGCCCCCATGTCGGCTTCCACCACCGCGGGCAGCAGGTTGGCCACGGCCGTGCCGGAGGTGGTGATCAACGCCGCAGGAGCACCATCGGCGCGGCCCAGGCCGAGGGCCAGGAAGGCCGCGGAACGCTCATCCACGGCCGTGAACAGCTGCAGTTCTTGGGCGGCCAACAAACCTGCAGCCACCGCCAGCGGCCCCGAGCGACTGCCGGGGCAGAGCACCAGGCGCCGCAGCCCCAGGGCCCGCAGCGCCTGGAGCAGGGTGAGCGCAGCCCGAATGTTGGCCTCGGCGCTGCAAGGGACGGCGGGGGCAAGCACCGAAACAGCCAGGTGATCAGGATGAGGCGATCATGCTGAACGGTCCACGGCCCATGGGCGAATCCCCCTCCGGTTTCAAGGCCTGGCGGTCGGTGCTGCTCTGGCTGGCGGCGGCCCTGCTGATGCGTTGGGTCGTAATCGAACCGCGCTGGATTCCCTCCGGCTCGATGCTGCCAACCCTGCAATTGCAGGACCGGATTCTGGTGGAAAAAGTGCGGCCCCACCTGGGCCAAGGCCTGCCCTACGGCGCGATCGTGGTGTTTCACGCACCGCCAGCCCTGGTGGAGGGGGGCTACGACCCGAAGGCCGCGCTGATCAAACGGGTGATCGGTCAGCCCGGCGACCAGGTGGCCATTGCAGGCGGCAACCTGATCCGCAATGGACAAGCGGTGGCTGAACCCTGGAGGTCCGAGCCGATCAACTACAGCTTCGGGCCTGTCACCGTTCCAGAGGGATCTCTGCTGGTGCTGGGCGACAACCGCAACGCCAGCCTCGATTCCCATCTCTGGGGTCCGTTACCGGCCTCAGAGGTGATTGGCACGGCGGTGTTCCGCTACTGGCCACTGAACAGGCTGGGCCCGATTCGGTTCTCCGACCTCACCCGTCTCGATCGAAATGAACAGCTGGGGTAGGGTGCAACCGTGACGCGGAGCACACCGGAAATGTTCAACCCGGAGTTCCTGACGAGTGATAGCGAAGCTGTCGGCAGCAATTCGCTGATCCAATATCTGCAGGAACAGTCTCCCGATGTTCTGCAGCGGGTCGCCCGCTCGGCCAGTGGCGATATTCAAGACATCATCCGCCACAACGTGCAGGGGCTGCTGGGGATGCTGCCCGGCGAGCACTTTGATGTGAAGATCACCGCGAGCCGGGACCACCTGGCCGGCCTGCTGGCCTCCGCCATGATGACTGGCTACTTCCTGCGCCAAATGGAGCAGCGCATGGAGCTGGAAGCCAGCCTGATCGCCGATGGCGATCTCGATGCCGACCCCGGCGAGCTGAAGCTCTGACCTAGAGATCTGGCATCAGACGCCGGGCTGCTCCGGCACAACACCGGTGCGGAGCAGCAGGGCATCGAGCTGGGCCAGATA
>JBIIQU010000199.1:0-3316 GCA_044341905.1 Vulcanococcus sp.
AACTGTTCGACGGGGTGCCATTCAACACCGAGGACCCCATTGGCTACCTCAACACGCTTTCGATCCACCAGGACTTCAGCGTGGCCGAAATCCCCATCGGCGTCCCCCGAGCCCTGGCGTCCTGAGGTCGCCGTTGTTCCTGCAGCCCATCCATCGCTTACCCCTACCGCCATGACCGCCACCCTCTCCGCTGATCAACCCAGCTCTGCTGCGCTGGCGCCACCCCTGCTCCGCTTTGAACAGATGGGGCTGGCCTACCCAACGCCCCAGGGGCCCTACCCGGTTCTTGAAGGCGTCAATCTCGAGGTGCAGGCCGGTGAATTCATCTGCGTGATCGGCCACTCTGGCTGTGGCAAGAGCACGCTGCTGAACACCGTTTCCGGCTTCGCCAAACCGAGCAGCGGGCGGGTGCTGTTCAACGGCGCCCCGATCCAGCGGCCGGGGCCCGATCGGATGGTGGTGTTCCAGGGCTATGCCTTGCTGCCCTGGCTCACGGCCTACGACAACGTGTACCTCGGCATCGACGCGGTGAAGCCCCAGCTGCCGGAACGCCAGAAGCGAGAGATCGTGATGGAGCACCTCGAGCTGGTGGGCCTCACGGCAGCCGCCGAGAAAACCATCACCCAGATCTCCGGCGGGATGAAACAGCGCGTGGCCATCGCCCGTGCCCTGGCGATCCGGCCCGAGGTGCTGATCCTGGATGAACCCTTCGGGGCCCTGGATGCCATCACCAAAGAGGAGCTCCAGGAGGAGCTGCTCAAGATCTGGAACACCCAGAAATGCACCGTGTTGATGATCACCCACGACATCGACGAGGCCCTGTTCCTGGCCGATCGGCTAGTGATGATGACCAACGGCCCTGCCGCAGGCATCGGCGAAGTGCTCACCATTGACTTCCCCCGGCCCCGCAGCCGCGAGGACATCATGGAAGATCCGCGCTACTACGAACTTCGCAATCAAGCCCTCGATTTCCTCTACAACCGTTTCGCCCACGACGAGGACGCCTGATGACCATCCCGACGCAACGGTGGGCTTGGGGCCTGGGGATGCTGTTGGTCACGGGGATGGCCGCAGCACCCGCGGCGCTGGCCTTGCCCTTCGATCCCCTGCCCTCCGCCTTCCAACGCTGGCTGAATGCCCAGCGCAACTGGCCCCAGGGGGAACAGCTCCGCTTTGATCAGCTGGCACAGTGCTCTGATCAAACGGCCGTCCAGTCGCCCTATCGCATGGCCGTGTTCACCTGCCTCAAGGGAAGCGTGAGCATCCGCAAGGCCTCCCAACCGCTGCGCCAGTGTGAGCTGCAGCGGGTGAGCTATTTCCCCGCCAACCAGCGGGTGCGCTACTGGACCGCCACCTGCCGTTAGGAGACCGCCGATGAGCTGGCACCCCCACCTCTGGCACCCCACCACCCAGGTGGCCACCAGCGAGCCGCCGCTGTTGGTGCGCTCCGCCCGGGGCTGTGAACTCGAACTGGCCGATGGCAGGCATCTGATCGACGCCATCAGCAGTTGGTGGGTCACCCTGCACGGCCATGGTGAGCCGGCCATTGCCGCCGCCATTGCCCGCCAGGCCCAGGTGCTGGAGCAGGTGATCTTTGCCAACTTCAGCCACACGCCCGCCGAGCAACTGGCCACCCGCCTCAGCCGGCTCACGGGGCTGGATCGCCTGTTCTTCTCCGATAACGGCTCTACGGCCGTGGAGGTGGCGCTGAAGATCGCCTGGCAGTGGTGGCGCAACCAGGACAGCAGCAATGGCAGCAGCGCTGGCTCGGAACGGCGACAGCTGATCGCCTTCAGCGGCTCATATCACGGCGACACCTTTGGTGCCATGGCCCTGGGGGAGCGATCCGTGCTCACGGCCCCCTTTGACGCCTTGCTGTTTGACGTGAGCCGGGTGGACTGGCCCCACACCTGGTGGGGCGATACCGCGGTGGAGGAGAAGGAAGCCCGGGCCCTGCAGCAACTGGAGCAGGCGCTCACCATCCCCACCGCAGCCGTGATTCTGGAACCGCTGGTGCAGGGTGCAGCTGGCATGCGGGTGGTGAGGCCTGGCTTCCTCAGGGCTGTGGCGGCGCGGGTGAAGGCGGCGGGCGCCCTGCTGATTGCCGATGAGGTGATGACGGGATTCGGACGCACCGGAGCCCTGTTTGCCTGCCAAAAGGCCAACATCCAGCCGGATCTGATGGCCCTCTCCAAGGGCCTCACGGGAGGCTTTCTACCCATGGGGGTAACGATGGCCAGTGAACGGCTCTACCAGGGCTTCATCAGCGACACCCCCAGCGCCACCTTTTTCCACGGCCACAGCTTCACGGCCAATCCCCTGGGCTGTGCCGCTGCCCTGGCCAGCCTCGATCTGCTGCAGCACGACCCCGAGCGCTTTCAGCAGTTCGAACAGCGCCACCAGCAGCGGCTCGAACGGCTCAGCCAGCACCCACGGGTGCAACGGCCCCGCTGCCTGGGAACCATGGCCGCCTTCGATCTGGAGGCCGGTGAAGCCAGCTACCTCAATCCGATCGGCAAGCAGATCCAACGCCACTGCCGCGACCAGGGGGTGTACCTCAGACCCCTGGGCAACGTGGTGTATCTGCTGCCGCCCCTCTGCATCAGCGATGCCCAACTGGACAGATGCTATGAAGCGATCGCAGCGGCGATTGCAGCAACCCTGGGCAACGGGGCCTAGCTGCCGCTTCGCTTCAACCGCCGCGCCAGCAGCAACAGCCCCACCACGGTGGTGCAGCTCACCATCAGCACCAGGGAGGAGAACTGCAGCGGCGTGATCAACCCGGCCCCCAGGGCCGTGGAGGCAAACACCAACCCAGGCAGGCCTCGCGGGATGAGGCCAAACACCACCACCCAGCGATCGATGCCGGCCGCCTGATCCGAGCGGGTGATGCCCAACCCGCAAATAAGTTTGCAACTGATGGCCAACAGCAGCAGCAACAGGGCCAGACCCCAGGCCTGTGGTTGCAGCAGGGTGCTGGCCTGGATGCGCATGCCCACGCTGATGAAATACAGGGGCAGGAACACATCCGAGAGCAGGGCCAGGCGGCCGCCAAGCTCAGCCGCCTCGGCACTGCCCTCCGGCATCGGAGCCAGCCGGCTGAGCAACACACCGCCCCAGAGAGCACCGAGCAGGCTGGTGAGCCCGGTGACCTCGCCAAACCAGCTGCAGCCGATCAGCAACAGCAGCACCCCCAGAATCCCCGGCCGCCAGGGGCCATGGCGGCGCAGCCACCAGCGCGTGGCCGGGAAGCTAGCGAGGGCGACGCCAAGCCCCAGAGCGGCACCCAAGCCAGGAGGAAGCACTCCCAGGCTTT
>JBIIQU010000134.1:0-4269 GCA_044341905.1 Vulcanococcus sp.
TGTCGCCTTCGTGCACCAGACCGATGGTGCCACCGACGGCCGCTTCGGGCGCCACGTGGCCTACCACCAGGCCGAAGGAGCCACCGGAGAAGCGCCCATCGGTGATCAGGGCCACCGAGTCAAGCAACCCCTGGCCCACGATGGCCGCTGTGGGGCTGAGCATCTCACGCATGCCGGGACCACCCACGGGGCCCTCCTGGCGCACCACCACCACATCGCCGGGGTTGATCTGCTTGTCGAGGATCGCGGCCAGACAGGTTTCCTCACTCTCGAACACCCGGGCCGGGCCAGTGATCACGGGATTCTTGACGCCGCTGATCTTGGCCACGGCCCCTTCCTCAGCCAGGTTGCCCTTGAGAATCGCCAGATGCCCCTTGGCATAGAGGGGATTGCTCAGGGGCCGGATCACGTCCTGCCCGGCCGGGGGCGCCGAGGGCACATCGGCCAGCACCTCGCGAAGGGTCTTGCCCTCGATGGTCTTGCAATCGCCATGCAGCAGGCCGGCATCGAGCAGCAGCTTCATCACCTGGGGGATGCCTCCGGCGTTGTGCAGGTCCACGGTCACGTAACGACCGCTGGGCTTCAGGTCACAGATCACCGGTACCCGCTGGCGGATGGTCTCGAAGTCGTCGATCGAGAGATCTACCCCGGCGGTGCGGGCCACAGCCAGCAGGTGCAGCACGGAGTTGGTGGAGCCGCCCACGGCCATGATCACCGCGATGGCGTTCTCAAAGGCCTCGCGGGTGAGCAGATCCCGGGGGCAGATGTTCTGCTTGATCGCCTCAGCCAGCACCTCGGCGCTGCGGGCAGCGCTGTCGGCCTTCTCGGGATCCTCGGCCGCCATGGTGGAGCTGTAGGGCAGGCTCAGACCCAACACCTCAAAGGCGGCGCTCATGGTGTTGGCGGTGAACATGCCGCCACAGCTGCCGGCGCCTGGACAGGCGTTCTTCTCGATGGCGGTGAGCTCCTGCTCGTCGATCTTGCCGCCGCTGTATTGACCCACCGCCTCAAAGGCGCTCACCACGGTGAGGTCGCAGGCGCCGAGTTTGCCGGGTTTGATCGTGCCGCCATACACAAAGATGGCGGGGATGTTCATGCGGGCCATGGCCAGCATGGCGCCAGGCATGTTCTTGTCGCAGCCACCGATCGCCAGCAGGGCATCCATGCTCTGGCCGTTGCAGGCCGTTTCGATCGAATCGGCGATCACCTCCCGGCTCACGAGGGAATATTTCATCCCCTCGGTGCCCATGGAGATGCCGTCGCTCACCGTGATGGTGCCGAACAGTTGCGGCATGGCTCCGGCCCCATGGGCGGCCGCTTCTGCCCGTTGGGCCAGCTCGTTCAACCCCAGGTTGCACGGGGTGATCGTGCTGTAACCGTTGGCAATGCCGATGATCGGCTTGTTGAAATCGCTGTCGCCGAAGCCCACGGCCCGCAACATGGCGCGGTTGGGGGAGCGCTGGATCCCCTGGGTGATCGCGGCGGAGCGGAGCATGGGCGGCGATGGAGTCGGTCGACTAGGAACCTACCGACCGGGCCAGATCAGTTGGTGGTGCTCAGACTCTCGAGCTGACGGCGCACGTCGTCGATGGCCTGGTTGAGCTGGTGCACCTTGTCCTGCAGCTCGCTCTCGCGCACGGGGCGATTGCCCTCCACCGGATCCAGGGCCTCGGCATCGTTTCCCTGCAGCTGGGACAGCCGGAGGTTGCGGAGCTGGCGCTGGCGCTGCTGTCGCCGCTCGGTCTCCGACAGGAGCCACCAGGCCAGGCCAGCGGCGCCGAGCACGGCGCCGGCCAGGGTGCTGGCTAGAAAGCTGGAGCCGCTCTCGCCTCGGTTGGCCATCGCCACGGAAACTCTCCTTTCAGCCTAAGGAGCCACCCCGACCCAAGCCATACAGACGGTCACCGGCGTCACCAAGTCCCGGAACAATGCGATGGGCTGCATCGAGTTCGGCATCAATGCACCCGGTGTAGAGGGTGAGGTCGCCGAAGCGTTCCCCCAGGGTTTTCAGCCCTGGCGCTGCGGCCAGGGCACTCACCACCCGCACACGGGCCCCCGTGACACCCTTGGCCTCCAGGCGCTCCAGCACCTGAATCAGCGTTCCCGCTGTCGCCACCATCGGGTCGAACACCAGCACCCCCGCATTGGCTGGGATTTCCTCTGGGAGGCTGTCGAGATAGCAGCGCGCCAGCCCGCTCGTTTCATCCCGCACAAACCCCATATGGGCAACGGCGGCGTTGGGCACCACAGATCGGGATCCCTCCCACAGCCCCAGGCCAGCCCTGAGCACGGGAACCGCCAGCATCGGCACCGTGCCATCCACCACCGTTCCCTCCGTGAGGGCGAGAGGGGTCTGCACCTGGACGCGCTGGTAGGGAATCCAGTCGCGCAGCGCCTCGTAGGTGAGCCAGCGGCCCAGCTCGGCCATGGCTGTGCTGAACAGGGCTGTCGGTGTCTGTTGATCCCGCAGCAGGGTGAGCCAGTGGCCAATCAGGGGGTGGGGCGGCACCACCACCCGCAGGGTCTTGCTCATGGAGTCGCGTTGCGGTGTGCAGCTGCAATAACTTGAGCGGCCAAGCTAGTTGTGCGGTGCTGCGCGTCCTCTCCCTGATCTTGGGTCTTGTTCTGAGCTGCGCAGGGCTGTGGTGGGCTGAACCTGCCACCGCCATCACGGCTCCGGAACTTCGGGGTCAGCGCAGTGTCCAGGATCTGCAGCCCGACATGCACGGCCGCAACCTGCAGCAGAAGGAATTCCTCAAGGCCAACCTGCAGGGCTTTGATTTCAGTGGCGCGGATCTGCGCGGTGCCGTGTTCAATACGGCGGATCTGCAGGACGCCAACCTCACCGGTGCTGACCTCGAAGACGTTGTGGCCTTCGCCAGCCGCTTCGATCACGCCGATCTCAGCGGTGCTGTGCTCCGCAACGCCATGTTGATGAACAGCAAGTTCAGTGCTGCGGTCATCGATGGGGCCGATTTCACCGACGCCGTTCTCGATCTGCCCCAGCAGAAGGCGCTCTGCGCCAGGGCCTCCGGCACCAATGCGCGAACCGGCGTCACCACCCGCGACAGCCTGGCCTGCCGCTGACAGGGAGCGACTAGATTCCGGGTCCGGTTCCGCTGGTGATTCAGCCAGGGGAGGAAACGGGGAAAGTCCGGTGTGAGTCCGGCGCTGTCCCGCAGCTGTGATGGATCCCCCGGCCTAGGCCTCGGGGATCCCAGTCAGAACGCCCGCCGGCCCTACCCCCCATCCCTGGCGCGGACCAGTTTTTCGGATGTCTCTGTCTTCTCCAGCTGCCTCCAGGGTGGCTCTTCTGGCCACTGGTGGCCTCGGCGTCATCGGTCTGTCCCTGGTGCTGGCCCCCCCGGCCCTGGCCCACCACCCCATGGCGGCCATGGGTTTGGAACCCTCGCTGTTTAGCGGTTTGTTGAGCGGTTTGGCCCACCCGTTGCTGGGCCCCGATCACCTGGTGTTTCTGCTGGCCCTCGGCTTGGTGGGCCTGCACCGGCCACTCCGCTGGGTGCTGGGGCTGCTGGCTGCCGGCCTGCTGGGCAGTGGTCTCGGTCTGGTGCTGCCTGGTCTGCCCGGTGCCGAAGCGCTGGTGGCCCTGTCCCTGGTGGTGACCGGGCTGGTGTTGATCCAACGTCTGCCCTCGGCCCTGCTGCTACCAGCCTTTGCCCTGCATGGGTATGTGCTGAGCGGATCGGTGATCGGCTGGGAAAGCACCCCGCTCGCCGCCTACCTGCTGGGCCTGCTGCTCAGCCAGAGCGCTGTGATGGTGGCGGCCCTCACTGTGGTGCGGCGCTGGGCCATCACCCTTACGCCCGCGAACCTGCGCTTGGCGGCGGGTCTGCTCATGGGTGCTGGTACTGCCTTCGCCTGGTCGGCCCTGGCGGCCTGAGATGAGCAGCAACAACCTGGGTCGCCTGCCGGTCACCGTGGTGACCGGATTCCTTGGTGCTGGTAAATCCACCCTCCTGAGGCAGTTGCTGCTCCACAGCGGCCTTCGCCTCGCGGTGCTGGTGAATGAATTCGGGGAGGTGGGGATCGATGGCGATCTGATCCGCAGCTGCGGGTTCTGTCCGGAGGACGAAGCCGAGAGCCGGGTGGTGGAGTTGGCCAACGGCTGCCTCTGTTGCACTGTGCAGGATGAGTTCCTGCCCACCATGCAGACATTGCTGCAGAGGGCCGACCAGCTGGACGGCATCGTGGTGGAGACGAGCGGCCTGGCCCTTCCCCTGCCCCTGGTTCAGGCCTTCCAGTGGCCTG